>CAZCMR010000065.1:0-8189 GCA_964499805.1 uncultured Sulfurimonas sp. | reverse complement strand
AAGCTGTGGATGAACAGCTTGGTGCGATTTGGAAAAAAGCTAAAACGAAAGAGTACGCAATGATAATAACATCTGATCATGGTAACTGTGAAGAGATGAGAGATGATGAAGGAAATGTACTTACAAATCATACGGTCGGTGAAGTGTGGTGTTTTGTGGATGCTGATGGTGTAGAAAAAGTTGAGAACGGCGGACTCAACAATATCGCACCAACGGTTTTAAAACTGATGGAGTTAGAAGTTCCAAAAGAGATGGATAAAGCATTAGTTTAGTAAAAAAATTAAAGGATGAAAATGAAATTTAGTGGAAAAAATGTACTTGTAACAGGTGCTAGTCGTGGAATTGGTGCTCAGATCGCAAAAACACTTGCAGGTTTTGGTCTTAAAGTATGGATCAACTACAGAAGCGGTGCAGCTGAGGCGGATGCAGTAAAAGCAGAGATAGAGGCAAACGGCGGTGTTGCTGCTGTAATCGGTTTTGATGTGAGTGATGAAGCTGCGTTTATTGATGCGATCAAACTGATAGTAGAAAGTGATGGTGAACTTGCTTACCTTGTAAATAATGCTGGTATCACAAATGATAAACTGGCACTTCGTATGAAGCTTGATGATTTTATGTCTGTTATCAATGCTAACCTTACTTCTACATTTATCGGATGCCGTGAATCAATGAAAGTGATGCGTAAAAAGAAATTTGGTTCGGTTGTAAATATCGCTTCAATAGTAGGTGAAACTGGAAATGGTGGACAGACTAACTATGCTGCAAGCAAGGGTGGTGTTATCGCTATGACAAAATCTTTTGCAATAGAAGCTGCAACAAGCGGTATACGATTTAACACGGTGACACCGGGATTTATCGCAACAGAGATGACAGATGTGCTAAGTGATGAGGTAAAAGAGTCATTTACTTCTAAAATTCCAATGAAGCGATTTGGACTTGCAAGTGAAGTTGCAGAAGCGACAGCATTTTTACTTTCAGACCATTCTTCTTACATAACAGGTGAAACTTTAAAGGTAAATGGCGGAATGAATATGGCATAAAGTTTGCCATTTATTTTTTTTCATTTCCAAATTGATTAAGATAATTATGCTATAATTACGAGATTTTAAACTTAAAAACAGGAGCTATAATGGCACTTTTAGACGATATTAAAGAAGTAGTAGTAGAACAATTAAGCGTGAGCCCAGATGAGGTAAAAGAAGATTCAAAATTTGTTGAAGATCTAGGTGCAGATAGCCTTGACGTTGTAGAATTAGTAATGGCTCTTGAAGAGAAATTCGATATTGAAATTCCTGATGATGAAGCTGAAAAAATTCAAACAGTTCAAGATGTTGTTAACTATATAGAAAGCAAATAGTTGATGTTCACTACCAAGGAGAGTGCTTCTCTTTGGTCTGAAATATTTTTAGTAGGTAATTTGTAAAAATTGGCTTTTAAAAGTATTTATATTATATGAGAATGGAGAGAAGTTAATGAGAAGAGTTGTAGTAACTGGTTTAGGAATGATAAATTCTGTTGGAAATGATAAAGAGAGCGCTTTTAAAGCAATATGCGAGGGTGAATGCGGAATTGATACAATTACTCTGTTTGACCCTGAAAAATACTCTGTTAAAATAGCCGGTGAAGTAAAAGACTTTGATCCTGCGACTGTTATGCCTCCAAAAGAAGTTAAAAAAGCAGATAGATTTATTCATCTTGGACTTAAAGCTGCACAAGAAGCTATGGCAGATGCCGATTTTGGTGATGATATTGATATGGAGAGATTCGGTATCAGTGCTGCATCTGGAATCGGTGGACTTCCATCAATCGAGAAAAATTCAATTATATTACACGATAAAGGGCCAAGAAGAATTTCTCCATTTTTTATTCCCGGTGCACTTGTAAATATGCTTGGCGGATTTGTATCTATCGAACATGGAACAAAAGGTCCAAATCTCTCAAGTGTAACTGCATGTGCTGCCGGTACTCATGCCATTAATGAGGCTGCAAAAACTATTATCTGTAATGGTGCAGAGAGAATGTTGGTAGTTGCTGCTGAGTCTGCAATCACTGGTGCTGGAGTTGGTGGTTTTGCTGCTATGAAAGCACTTTCAACAAGAAACGATGATCCAAAACATGCTTCTCGTCCGTTTGATGCAAACAGAGATGGGTTTATCATGGGAGAGGGTGGTGCTGCACTTGTTCTTGAAGAGTATGATGTTGCTGTTGCACGTGGTGCAAAAATTTATGGCGAGCTTATCGGATTTGGTGAGAGTGGAGATGCAAATCATATCACGACTCCATCACTTGACGGTCCTGCTCGTGCAATGAAAGCCGCATATAAAATGGCAGGCGAACCAAAAATAGACTATGTGAATGCACATGGTACTTCTACTGCAATCAATGATAAAAATGAGACTTCTGCTCTAAAAACTTTGATGGGTGGTAAAGAAAACTGTCCTCCAATGAGTTCAATTAAAGGGCAAATCGGACACTGCTTGGGTGCTGCAGGCGGGATTGAAGCTGTTACATGTCTTATGGCAATGAGAGATGGTATTATTCCTCCGACGATCAACTATGAAACACCTGATGAAAACTGTGACTTAGATTACGTTACTGAAGGTGCAAGAGAGGCAGAGTTAAATGTTGTTATGTCAAATTCATTTGGATTTGGTGGAACTAATGGTGTTGTGATTTTCAAAAAAATCTAGTGAAGTAAGGATTTAATTTGGCTACATACTTAGACTTTGAATATAAGATTAAATTTATTCAAGAAGATATTATCTCTGCGCAGGTGCGTCATGATCATGCTGCTGTTGAAGAGTTAACAAAAAAATTGGATAAAGAAGTTGAAAAGATTTATAAGAATCTTTCAGATTTTCAAAAACTTCAACTGGCACGTCATCTTGACCGTCCATATGCATTAGATTATATTAATCTTATCATGAGGGATAAGTATGAAATTCACGGAGATAGACATTTCCGTGATGATCCTGCGATCCTCTGTTATATGGGATATATTGGTGATGAAAAAGTTATGGTTATCGGTGAGCAAAAAGGTCGAGGGACTAAAAATAAGCTCAAGAGAAACTTTGGAATGCCTCATCCTGAAGGATACAGAAAAGCGCTTCGTGCCGCAAAACTTGCTGAAAAGTTTGGTATTCCTGTATTTATGTTAGTAGATACTCCGGGTGCATATCCGGGTATCGGTGCAGAAGAGAGAAACCAGAGTGAAGCGATTGCACGTAACTTATTGGAGTTTGCAGAGCTTAAAATCCCTACTATCTCTGTTGTTATTGGAGAAGGCGGCTCCGGTGGTGCTTTGGCTATCGGTGTAGCAGATAAGTTTGCGATGATGCGTTACTCTATCTTTAGTGTTATCTCTCCTGAAGGTTGTGCAGCAATTTTATGGAACGACCCTAAAAAGGTGGAGACTGCAACAAATGCTCTTAAAATTACAAGTGCGGACTTAAAAGAACTCGACCTTATTGATGATATCATTGCGGAGCCATTAATTGGTGCTCATCGTGAAAAAGAGAAAGCTGCCGAAGCTCTGAAAGAGTATTTTTTAACAGAGCTTCAAAAGCTTAAAGAGATGAACTTGGAAGAACGAATGCAAGCACGTTATGATAAACTTACCAAGCCAGGTGCTTTTAAAGAGGTGTCTGAAAAAGAAGAGGAAGAGAAAACTTCACTGCTTGACAGTATTAATATCCTCAAGTCTTCAAAAAAAGAAGAGAGCAACAAAGAAGAGAAAAAAGAGGATTAGTCTTCTTTTCTCTTTTGCTCTTCTTTTAAAAGAGGATCAAACTTAGGTCTTTTTAGCCTAGGTGCTTCTTTTGAAAACTTTATCAAATCTTCTACCGTTTTTACCGTTTCAGGCAAATTATCTAAACTCAACAGAAAAAGTCCGTATGTTGTTATTACATCACTCATGGCTCTATGGTGTCTTGCGTTTGGGTTAAGTTGCAATGTTTCATTTAAATATGAAAGTGCATAACGATATGAAACGACTGTTCTCTCTGCAAGTGCAAGTGAACAGAGACTTCTGTTTAAAAGAGGTTCAAGGCCTATTTTTTGCAGGCTTTTAGAGATAAAGCTATAGTCAAATTTAACATCATGAGCTACAAATACAGCATCTCCTAAAAAGAGTTTGAACTTTATAAGGGTCTCTTTAAGTTCAGGTGCATCTTTTGTATCAAACGCAGTGATACCTGTAATCTCTGTAATGTGGGGATTTATCTCTGCAGTTTTTATCAAGCTTTCAAAACTATCAATGATTTTACCATTTTTAACTTTTATGGCCGCTATTTCAATAATCTGATGCTTCTCGATCTTAGAACCGTTGGTCTCAATATCTACAATACAGAATTCTGCATCTTCAATTGGAATAAAAGCCGTGTCAAAATAGTAATAACCATATTTTTTAATGACATTGACACCTTGGGCTTTCCATAGCTCTAAACTCAAATCCAAGTCTTGTGAAAGTTGGTCAGTGAGCGTTCTTACAGCGAGGCCTTTGCCTGTAAGTCTTGAGATGCTTTTTGCATTAAGTCCGATATCTTTAGAGAGCATTTTGAATAAACTCTTTTACTTTTTGTGCATCTTTTATCCCATGTGAGCGTTCAACACCGCTACTGACATCCAAAGCATAAAAACCGTACCTTTTTAATGGCGCAATATTTTCTGGAGTAAGCCCTCCTGCCAAGATAATTTTAGAACAGTCAACACCCTCAAACCACTCTATGTTAAGTCTTTTGCCCGCACCGCCATAAGCTTCACAGTAAGCATCGACAAGTCTATACTCTTGAGTGTTTTTTAAGATATCCTCTTTAGATTTTGCACGGATAACTTTAAGATGAGGAATTGTGAGTTGTGAATAAAAATCTTCATCTGCTTCGAAATGAATCTGTGCAAGGGTAGCACCTGTGTTGTGACAAATTTCATTTACAAACGCAGCATCGACATTGACAAAAAGGGCCACTTTTTCTACAAAAGGAGGAAGCTTGGCAATAATCTCTTTTGCTTTTTGAGGAGAGAGATAACGGGGAGACTTCTCATAAAACACAAAGCCAAGAGCAGATGCTCCCGCTTCAATGGCTGTCATTGCATCCTCATACGAGGTAATACCACAGATTTTGCATCGCATTAGATTTGGAGGCTCTCAATCGCAGTTTGTTTGTTCTCATGTTTAAAGACATAGCTTCCTGCTACGACGACATCGACTCCTGCTTCTTTTAAGAGGTGGATATTTTTATCGCTCACACCGCCATCAACTTCAATGAGACAATCAGGATTGATTTTATTTCTCATCTCATTCAGCTTTTTAGCTTTTGGAATGACTGTATCTATGAAACTTTGTCCTCCAAATCCGGGGTTGACACTCATGAGAAGTACCATATCTAAAAACTCTAAAAGATACTCCAGTTGTTCCGGACGTGAGTTTGGATTGAGTACGATAGCAGGTTTTATCCCGTAAGAACGGATTTTTTGAATAAGTCTGTGAGGATGTTTCTCCTCTTCGATATGAAAAGAGATATATTCAGGCTTTAGCGGTGCGAAAAGATCTACAAAAAAAGTATTGTTCTCTACCATTAGATGAATATCTAAAGGTTTTGTGGCAGCTTTTGCGATTGCTGAGACAACTACGGGACCGATGGTTAAATTGGGGACGAAGTGCCCATCCATTACATCAACATGAACAAAGTCACATCCTGCATTACATATCTCTTGGACATCACGTTGTAGATTTCCAAAGTCAGCCGAGAGTACACTAGGCGCTACCTTCATATATTTTCCTTATAAAAAGCTGGGTAAATTATTTTTGAATTATATACTTTTGATGCTTTTATCTTGTTAAGAAAAAGAGGAATTTGTCATTATCAAAGGAGAGGTCAACCTGAACACCTTTTTTATCTCTTGCAATTTCTAATAGTCCTTCAATATTTCTATAGGTTCTAGGAAGTGTTATATTGACATTGATGTTTTCATCGGAGAGCAGTGTTTTGATTTTACCGCCGACGATGTTTACCAGTTCTGCCAGAGTATCAAGAATCAACTCAACGTCATCAGTGCTGTCACCGATGAGGAGTTCACAGGATTTTTTTGCAATATCAAGGGGAAAAACAAGCATGACCATACCGTCAATATCTCCATAAAAACCGATGGAACTTGCAATCTTATTATCTGGATTCTCTATGTTGATTTTATCTACTTTTGCAGCTTCTTTAATTGCTTCTGCGTTTGTCATCATTTCAATGGTCGCAACAGTTGCATCCACAAAATTTGCAAGCTCAGAGACTATTACCTTGTTAAGAGGACGTTTGTTTTTTCCACCCGCAGCACTGCTTGCACCAAGTTCCTCAAGAAGTTCTTTATTTTCCAAGATATCATTCATCTGCTCAAAAAACATGATACCGGCATCTTCAAGTGTCTCCTTAAACGCAGTGGGTGTTTTTTCAAAGGTCATGCCGACAAAGCAGATAGTCGCATTGTATTCTGCGGCAGAAGAAGCAAGTTTGGAAAAAAAGTTCAGGGCATGAACATTCATGCTGACAACTTTGTAGGCATCAAAGACAAAGAGTCGAAAACCCACATTAAGGGAGTTGTTATGATAGGCGATATTAAATGTATTTCCTATCTCTGCATCGAGAAAGGAGGAGAGGGTATAGATGATGGCATTACCTGTGACACGAGTTGCTACCTGCTGTCCCATTTGTCCCAAGTAGGTTTCATCAATGATGATGTCATAGGCATCTTCATTTTTCTTTTTTTCTAAAAATTCTTCTTTGGATTGTGCAACAATCGGATTATGTCCGTTGTCATGCAGCTCTATGGCAAGTGCTGCTCTTTGGGATTTGTCAGCACTATAGAGTAGTACATTTTTTGCCTGATTTTTATAGCCTACAGAGAAAAGATTTGCTACCTCTTGCGTTTTAAAAAGAGAAAAAGTCAGCTCTTCTTTATAAAATTTTTGTATAGCTTCATATTTTTTTGTGTCATAGTCGCAAAAACCTACGAGTATATGTTTTGACGTACGGACTTTATTAAACATTTTAACAAAAGTATCTAAGCCGTTACGGTTAAAAAAGATGACTTTTTTAAGAGAGACTAAAATCATATCGGCATTGCTGCTGATAGTTGCGTTTATATCATCAATACTGAGTAGTGCTGCACTTGAATTCCCATCTAAAAAGCCTTGTGGATGAAAAGTGCCGATACCGTTTTTAACTACTGCTCTCATGTAATCTCCATCAGTGTTGCAAAATCATCATAGATATCGCCGACATACTCTATCTGAAAATCTATGAAATCATTGAGTTGTGCATTTATGTAAACAGGTTTTGAAAGGGTGTAAAAGAGGAGGAGGTGCATCCATTTTCCAAGAGTGTTTATTGTCTCATCATTGGAGGGTTTTACCCCGCTTGCTGCTTGGAGTATCTCAGCGCTCTTTTCGTTCATATTCCATTTTTGTGCTATGCGTTGGCAAATATCGAAAAGATCCATACCACACAGTCTTGCCAAAATTGTATTTAGGTCAATCTCACTTGTGCTACGCAGGAGTTTTACATCATCAAGCTTTTCACAAAAGAGTGCTTCAGCTACGATGATACTTGCAGGAAGCAGCGTGATTGCATTTTGTGTATCTGCATCTTTAATTTCTAAATGTAATAATATTTTTTGCCATTTTGTAGAGAGATCCGCTTGGAGGTCACAAAATGAGCTTTTGTTTAGTGCAAACAGCTGCCATTTTGCAGGTGATAAAAGAGAAACCATATAGTTGTAAACAACCTGTTGTGATTTTTCAACACCTAAAATTCCAAAAATCTGAGAGATATCAGAAACCTTATTTCTAAATCCAAAAATCGGCTTGTTGACAAGATCTACTAGGTAGGCTTTAAGTGGTAAATCTGTTTGGGCAATCTGTGCTGCTTTTGTCAGCTCTCCCTGATTAAGAAAAAGGATTGTCTTTTGAAGAGCCTCAGGAGCAGGAGGGATTTTTTGAATGTATGCATCAACTTTTTCTTTTGTAATCAAAGGATTCCTTTTGTTTTGCCGTGTCTTGTATTCTAACTATATAAATATAAAAGAAATATAAATTGTAATCTCTTTCCTAAACAATATTGGCTTAAGTTGAAGTTTTGCTTTTATTTGATACAATTCGCAACTTTAAATATCATTCAAGGATACTCAAATGGCAAGAAGATGTG
>CAZCMR010000064.1:0-8231 GCA_964499805.1 uncultured Sulfurimonas sp. | reverse complement strand
AATGCTTAAACGTCTTTATATGATGAGACGTTACGAATCACGCCTGTAAACGTTTGTCCTTCGGGACTGCGTTTCACTTATTAAACGCAACAACTTCCCTAAAACTCAATCCCAATTCCAACTAACATCTGATAATCATTTTGCAGTGGTGTTATACCGTTTGAATCAACCTCTGGTATCTTTGTATGATCCCAAATACCCGTAATATCAAAATCCAACCACTTAAACAGTTCATTTTCAAGTGTTACGACCATATGGTGTTTGTAACTTCCTGATGCTTTGTTAGTAAGTGTGAGTTTATACTGGTATTTCAAGTCCGTTATCTTAGAGAGTTCATACTCCAAACGTGTACTGAGTTCTAATGATGGAGAGAGTACAGAAGTATCTGTACCAACAGGGACAGTTATGTAGTTTGTTTGCAAAACAGCTGGTCCACCGGAAAAATCCCACTCAACATCTTTTGTTTTTACAGCCGTATATCCCACACCGACACCTGCTGTATATTGTGTGCGTATATTTTTAAATCTATCTGTATAATATTCTGCAAAAAGAGGTGTCCAGAAAAAATAACGTGTAAGATAGACATCAAACTTCTCATTGACACGATGATCATTTGCTGTCTCAATACCACCACTGCGGGAGATACGACCTATATAATCCAAAAGCAATTTATTTGTAGCTGTTCTTCTTTTAAGGTTTGCCTGTACCGTGTAATCAAACTGATTACGGTTTCCGGCTCTCATATCAAAGTTAATCGCTATTTTTCCAGACCAGTGTTGCCGTTCCTGATTTCCGGAGAGTGCAAATGAAACTATCTGATTTTTGTTAAATGTATAGATCTCATCTCCCTGAATAATTCGTAATTTACCATCTTTATAACGTAAAATCCCGGGAATATTTGCTACACCTTCAATATTTACATCCAAAATATGATAACTTTTTATCTGCTTAATATCTGCAAAATCAAATGTATAGATTCCTACCTCTTGGCTGTCAAACTCCAGTTCATCATCAAACATTCCTTTGATTTCACCCTTGAACCACTCCCCTTTTTTTGTCTGTACCCAGTCAAAATTAACAGGAGTAGGAGAGAGCTCTTCCCATGGTTGCTGGAGATTTGAAATATCGACATTGTTTAAAGAAATTTTTTGGGATATTGTACTGTTAGCATCTACTTTTTGTGCTTTTTGCCGTACCTCGTCAGCACTCAAGCCTGATTTATCCTCAATAAGTACAGGCTCGGAAAAAGAGGAGGCATTGTTGGTATCTACTGCGTTTACTACATCTTCTCCAAATGCAACAGCACCCAAAAAGAAGAATAACAGCAGCCTTTTCATCTACAATTTTCCGTACATTTCGTTATGAAAATTAAGAGCATATCTATCACTCATGCTTGCAATATAATCCGCTACAACTCTGTGCTTACTGCGACTGTCAAGCTGTGTATAGTAAAAATGCGGTAGCATTTTCTCCTCTTGCATCAGCCCTCTATAAAGCCCTTTAATCGCCTGCTTTCCTGCATACATCTTGCGTACAATATTTTTATGCTGATACATCTTTACAAAGAGGATTTTCTTTAATTTTTTTATCTTTGTCTCTAGTTTTAGATCAAAACCAATCGGCATATCTTCATAATTGGCAACTTTTTCTTTTGAAAAATCAAGCAGTGAATAGACAAGATGATTAATAAGATGGGAGCTGAATCGGTAACGGAACATCTCATCATTTTCTGTACCGACCCCTTCAGAAGCAACTTTTTCAAGTATCTCACACGCGAGCTCACTCTCCCTTAAATCCTCAAAAGTGATAAGCCCCGAGTGGACACCATCATCAATATCATGACTCATATAAGCAATCTCATCTGCACGGTCAACAACCATTGCCTCATAAGAAGGATGCTTCTCAAGGTTAAACTGCTCATCAATTATCTTCGGTAAAAAAGATTTTTTGTAAGGGTAGGAGTGTTTAAGTATCCCCTCTAAAGTAGCAAAAGTAAGATTTAATCCATCAAAGTTTTTGTAGCGTTTCTCCAGCTTTGTAACAACACGAAAACTTTGAAAATTATGCTCAAACCCATTTTTAAATCCATCTGTCTTAAGAGATTCATCAAGTGCATCACCACCGACATGACCAAAAGGAGTATGCCCCAAATCATGCGCCAAGGCAATAGCTTCTGCAAGAGACTCATTTAAATCAAGCTGGGATGTAATGGAACGTGCTATTTGGGAAACTTCTATGGAGTGTGTCAAACGTGTACGGAAAAAATCACCTTCATGATTTAAAAAGACCTGCGTTTTATACTCCAGTTTTCTAAATGAACCAGAGTGGATGATTCTGTCTCTGTCACGAGCATAAGGATTACGAAAATCCTTATCTATTTCATAAAAACGCTCGTATGGTTTCATTAGGCTTTTTTGATAAATTCTGTTTTGAGGTAGATTTTTGTTCCATTAACACGACCTTCAACATGATCATCCATATCGTGTGGAAGAGAGATACGAGTTACAGTTGTACCGCGTTTTGCAGTAAATCCCGCACCTTTTACATCAAGATCTTTTAAGATCACAATACTGTCACCGGCATGGAGTTCAACACCGTTTGCATCACGAAATACTACTTTATTTTCTTCTGCGTTTATAGCGCTCTCTGCCCATTTTTGTTCAGCCTCTTCAAGATACATCATATCAAGGAGGTCTTGTCGTCCAAGTTTATTTAAAAGAATATATGACATCACTTTTACAGCAGGCACTTCACTCCACATAGAATCGTTCAGACAGTTAAAGTGTGTTTCATCAAGTTCATCGTTCTCTATCTGCGTTTTACACTCTTGGCAGATGTAGATTGACTGTTCTTCACTGCCATCACCTTGTGGCACTTCATAAACACTCAAACCTTCACTGCTTCCACATAACTCACAAACACCACCGCTTCTAGCTTCTAAACTCATATATTTTTCCTTTTAAATAATTTTTGCAATTATATCGCCTTATGATTTAATTAGGCTTTTTTAATAACAGTTCCGACACCGTCACTCGTAAAAATCTCTAACAAGATAGAGTGATCAACCCTGCCGTCGATGATATGTGCTTTCTCAACCCCCGCATCAACAGCTTCAAGACAGGCATCGACTTTTGGAATCATACCACCATGAATGGTTCCGTCTGCTTTTAAATCCTCTATCTCTTTTTCCGTCAAGGTCTCAAGCAGATTTTTCTCTTTATCTAAAACACCGACAATATCAGTCATAAACAGAATCTTTTTTGCATTGAGCTTTCCTGCAATTTTACTCGCTGCAAGATCTGCATTGATATTAAATCCCGGATGATTTATCGTGTTACCCGAACCAATCGGAGCAATAACAGGAATAAAACCTTCCTGAATTAGATTGTCGATAACCTTGTTATCAATATTGACTATCTCACCGACCAGTCCATACTTACCGTTAGCCTTTGGCTCAGCTACAATGAAATTCGCATCTTTACCGCTTATCCCCAGTGCTTTTCCGCCATGAAGATTAAGCAGTGTTGTTATCTCTTTATTGATATTCCCACTTAAAACCATCTCCACAACTTCCATTACCTCTTCGGTAGTAACACGCATGCCATCTACAAATTCAGTGCCTAATTGCAGCTTCTCAAGCATTGCATTTATTCTGTTTCCACCGCCGTGAACAACAACAGGCTTGATACCTACAAGATAAAGCAGAATGATATCTTGTGCGAATTTCTCTTTCAGATCAGGATTTATCTGCGCAGATCCACCATACTTTATGACAAAAATCTCATTTCTATACTGTTTTATATACGGCAAAGCATCAAGAAGTGTCTTTGCCGTCTCTATCTTTTTAGTTATCATCTGTTTCCTTACTGAATTTCAAGATATCTTCCACAGAGTCTATCTGCTCGTTTTTCTTTTTGTTAAATGCCTTGTCTGCTTTTTTCTCATCATATGCCTGACACTCCTGTGGTATCGGGTCTCCCGGCTCACGGTTGATATCATCACACATGGTTCCAGTCACTTTAAAGTTTGCACATCCACTCAAAAGAACAACTGTTAATATTAAAACTCTATACATTAAAAATCCTATTTTTTCTTCACTATCAAATCAAGATATTTTTGAGGAGTCACTCTCATCATCTCCTGTGCCAGCCATCGTATCTGGAAATAAGCGGCACCGCTGTCTCTGAGTGTTAGGTAGTTTTTCAAACTGCGAAGGTTGAAAGTCACAACCATATCCACTTTTACATTATCAGTGATAATATGCTTAAACGCATCACCCACATTTCTCTTTTTCTTTCCCTTTTGCAGTGCTATATAGAGCTCTTCAGGTTTGGAGTCAAACTCTTCTAACAGAGGCAGTGAGCTTTTTGCAACTGCCAAAGAGTAAAAATCCTCTACGACCATAAACTGATAATCGAGTTTGTCGTACATACCACCGATCTCAATACGATTATACTCCTCATCACTCACAACAAACATATCAAAATCAAGAACTTTTCGTATAAAAAACTCTCTGCCGCCGCCATTTTTTGCAGCAACAAAAGCGTTGATAAGCGAACTCATCGTGTAACGTGTACTACGTACACTGATAGCCTGAATTCTGTGACGTGCATGCTCTTGCAGAACTCCACGACTTGTTCCGCGTATAAGATAAGAGAGGTTGGCATGTTCTAAGATTGAGTGGTGGAAATATGTCCATGCCAGATCATCAAGAAGATTTGACTCCTCTATTGCGTTTAGCGTTTGGCACATCTCTTTATCGGGAAGTTTTGCTTCTATCTCTTTGACAACATCATTTTCACTGTTTGCAAAACTGTCATAACATGTACGTGCAGCAGTCTCGGCAACACCGATACCGGTATCTTGAAGCAGTACCACTTCCGGTTTTGAATATTTTATCCCGTACATCTCTTGCATAGAACCATCCCAAATTAAATTACTCTTATTTTACTACAGTTTTACTTATAATATTCTACTTTTGCACACCATCAAGTATAGGCACAAAATCACAATCTTCAAGCTCTTCCTCTTCGATATTTATACCGTTCTTTATAAAACGAGTAATCACCTGTCGTCCCTCTTTTTGCAAAGGTGCGACCAGTATTCCACCATCAGCCAACTGCTCAAAGAGTTTTGCAGGTATCTCTTTGGCTGTAGCCGAGAAAAGGATTCTGTCATAAGGGGCATAGGATATCCAACCGTTTTGTCCATCATCCGTACGTGTATGTATGTTGTGTATCCCCAGATCCCGAAAACGTTTTTTCGCTTCCATCATCAATGGTTCAATCCTCTCAATACTAAAGACACCGCGAAAGAGATGTGAAAGTACAGCTGCCTGATAACCACTGCCGCAACCCACTTCCAAAACCCTGTCTGCACCTCGGGGGATAAGAAACTCTGTCATCTTAGCAACTGTTAAAGGAGAGCTGATAAATTGTGCTCCGCCAATAGGAAGTGCATCGAGCTTGTAAGCGTTATGGCGAAATCCCATCGGAACAAACGCCTCTCTGTTAGTGTTAGCTATGGCTTTTTTTACCTCTGGTGAGAGTGTAAACCTTTTTTCTATCTCATCTGCCATTCGTGCAGTTTTTGTTGCTGTTATTCTGTCCAAATTACTCTATTCCTACATCCATATATCTTCTCATGAGAGAGATATCTTTTTTATTATATTCCATTTTTAAACAAGGTGTATTTTTACCATAAAGTGCTTTTGCCTGCGGTGAGACTATTGTGCTTATCTGCGTACACTCTTCATTTTTTGAATCACTTGCTACCACATAGCATTGATTTACCAAGGCTAAAGATTGTGTCAAAATCTTAAAATGCTCAGATCTCAGTTTACCCCACCAAGCCGGAACTGCGATAACATCGGCTCCTTCACTTTTACACCAAAGCTCTTTGAAACGCAACTCAAAACAGATAAAAACAGCAAGCTTGATACCATCCACCTCTACAATTTCAAAATCCTCTACACGCCCCTCTTGCATATACTTATGCTCATCACCAAAACGAAAAAGCTTCGCTTTTGCACGCTCATAGACAACTTTGCCATTGTGAAAAACTTTTGCAAAGTTAAATACTTCACCATTTCGTCTCTCTAGCATTGTGAGTATGATGATTTTATTTTTCGAAGCTGCTTTGATTGCCTCTATTGCATAAGGAGCAAATTCGACAACTGCTTCAAGGTTCTCGTAATCATATGAAGTGAGACAGACCTCTGGAGCAACAATAAAAGATTTTTCACTACACTCATTTACAAGCGTAAGAAGTGTCTCTAAATTCTGTTTATAATCAAAATCTGTTTTAAAAGAAAGTGAACAAAGGGTGTATCGGGTCATTGGTTTATTTCATTTTGAAGTTTGTATATATCTTCTTTTAAAGAGAAGAACTTATTATTTACAATAGACAAAATCCCATCCATCCCAATACCAAAATAATCATCTGCATCACCAAACGCAGCCCTATAAAGTTCTATTTTCTCATTACTCTCCACAACAGCAATGGGATTTAAAAAACTTATAATTTTTTCTTCTCTCTTCATCATAGTAACAATTATAACATATTTGCACTATATGTAGGTTTTGTAGAGGTATCAAACTAACTCCTTTGGAGTTGCATATCTCACCATCAAACTCTTGTTGAAGTTTTTATGGCTGTCCGCCTCGAACACATCGTGCATGTTTGGAATAAGTTTTATTCCCTGCACCCTCTTTACCATCAATAAAACTGACAATCCAAGCTCTTGTTTTTGATGGCTCATAGGTTGTAGAAGACCAATACTGATCAGAAGTCATATTTGTAAACGCAGATACGACTGCAGGGGCATAACGTGATTTATCTATAACACTTTTTAGCTCATTAATGTTTGGAAGTCTCCAATCACTATTGCTATTTAGAGTTAAGTTCTCACAGTAATCTATCGCCTCTCTCCACATCATTTTATCACCTACACTATCATCCTGCCACTCCAGATTGGAGTGATTATTAATGACCACATCCCCATTTTTTATAAAGTCACCATACAAAAAACTGAGCCAAAACATAAATAATAAGACTATTTTCATCTACTCCTCCTCTATATTTCTTGTGCAACGAACATTGTAACTCACATTTTTTGCTACATCATACACACTTCCGTATTCAAAATAAACAATCCATGTATGAATAGGGTTGTCTTTTCTTGTAGTAGCAGACCAATAGACATTTGCGTTAGTATTATTAAAAGAGGATATATCTATAGCTGGAGCAGATCTTGAATAATCAACTATTGTCTCTAGCTCTTCTTGCGTTGGAAGTCTCCAGTCAGTATATCCGCCTAAATCAAGTGCCTCACAGTAACTAACTGCTGTATCTCCACTTGTGTCATAACAAACAGGTGAACTATTGTTATTATCACATTCGTCATAATTTGCCTCTGTAAGCCATGGTTTTGTAACCGTTTTTGCTTCCTCATTATCTTGCCACATAAGCCCTGTAATCTCATCCCTTACGATATCAGAGGCATTGCTATATGATGCAGAAACTCCATTTTGATAATAACCATCATCACTGAGTGTTCCATCTGTAACTTCTATACCATTTTCATCATAACTTTTCAGCTGCCCTGTTTTTTTATCTCTCTCTTCAACATCTAAAATATCAATAGTTATACTCTGATTGACTACATTTGTGCCATCGTTTGCCACTCCGGTAAAAGTATAAAAGTTTTTAGTCTCGTAATCAGGATCTGTTTTAAAGGTCACTACTCCACTTAAACTATCGATGATAAAACTTTCACTGTCACCACCATTGATAGAGTAACTTAGATTCCCGTCATCTTCAGCATTTAAAGTGATTGCACTTCTTTGATTCTCTTTTACACTTGCAGTCGAAGAAGAGATAAAAACAGGAACTTCATTCACATCTATAATATTAATAGTCACCTCCTGCGTCACTGAGTGTGTTCCATCGTTTACAGCAGCTGTAAAAGTATAAAGATTCTTTGTCTCATAGTCTGGTGCTATTTTAAATGTCACTTCTCCACTTGCACTGTCAACATTAAACGCAGCACTATCTCCACCGCTAATAGAGTAAGTCAGGGTATTATTATCATTTGCATGTAGTGTCACTGCGTTTAGTTGATTCTCCTCTACACTTACTGTTGCATCAGAACTAAATACCGGTACCTTCTCATCAATATCTATAATGGTAATAGTCACATCTTGTGTTGTCTCATTTGTTCCGTCACTTGC
>CAZCMR010000063.1:0-8259 GCA_964499805.1 uncultured Sulfurimonas sp. | reverse complement strand
ACGCACCGATTTCCCACCAATACTCAGGTGTTCCAATCCAAAAATAGTGATGTCCTAGCCCAAGAATACCTGAACCAAATAACATTGCAACCTCAATCCATAACCACATTTCAACAACCTTACGGTGTGCTCCAATCATAGTAATAAGACCGTATGCTGCGATAGCACCAACATAAACTTCCCAAGTAGCTTCAACCCATAAGTGGATTACCCACCACCACCAGTATTGATCAATAGAGATATTATCTGTAAAGAACATACCAGCTAAATATAGACCGGCAAACGCAATCATATCTGCCATAAGTACAGTTACGATACCTGTTTGTCTTCCTTTAATACCTGTTAGGAATAAGTTTGCAACAAATCCAAGTGCAACAACTACAATTCCCCAGTCTGCCCAACGTGGAGCTTCGATATACTCACGACCTTCTGTAATAAACCAGATAGTAGTTTCATCTGCAGGACCAACCTGAATAAATAGATAGACAAGAACAACAACAACAATTGCAGCTGCAAAAATCCAAAATAAAAGCTTACCAACCTTGATACCTATAGTTTCGATTCCAGTTTCATCTGGCAATAACCAGTAAACTGCACCAAACATAGCAAAAACCATCCATACAACAAGTGCATTAATATGTAAAATTCTCGCAATTGAAAAGTCTAGAATTCCGTAAAGAAAACCAGGCATTACATATTGAATCGCTGCTACTAAACCAAAAAGCAATTGAGCCCCAAACAAGATTGCAGCAAAAGTGAAATACCATGTTGCTAACTGTTTTGACTCCGAATTTAAGTAATTATTTGCCATTTACTGCTCCTTGCATTCTTCCAAAGTTTCTAGGGAAACCATTTGTATCTATAGAAGACATATGTTTTAAAAACGCGACCAAACCTTTTGCTTCCTCAGCAGTAATACCAAGATCTGGCATCATACGAGCATGAGTAGGGTATTGGTCTGGATGTTGTAAGAATTCGGCAATAGCTTCTTCTTTTGTGTTTTTTCCAGTAAGTGCTTGCATAGCTCCGTCTGGACCCCATGCCGGATCTAACCATGATTTTGTCAAATCTGGTGCATAATAAGCTCCATTACCAAGAAGTGTATGACAATCCATACAGTTTTTGGCCTGTGAACCCAGTTTACCCAAATGAAGGAGAGCTCCTGCTTCTTCTTCTGAATAGTCATCACGACCAAAGAACTTCTCTTTTTCTCCGATTACAGGAACTTCATGTCCGCGTTTCGCATCCATTTCATATGTAATCTTATAATTAATAACTGTAGGTCCTGGAACCCTTTTTGTTACACCATCTTTAAGGTCTTGATCATTACCCATTGCAATTTGTGCTGACGTATCAAATGTCAACCAAATTAAGAGTATTGAAGCAAAACCAGTAACCCACGTTGCTGAACGCTGCCAGAAACGATTGTCACTCCATACAGATTTCTTAGCCACTGTATCCTCCTAAAACTTTTTTATTAAAAGATATATCTTTCAATGTTCATTTTCTTCATGAACTTGACTTTGCATATAATAGACTGCATATGGAAGTAAAAATAATCCAATAGCAGCAACGACTAAAGCTTTTGCAGTAAATTCCCCAACATGCATCAAACTTCCCATTAAGTATAGACAATATGCAGTGAGTAACCAAAACATATATGCAAATACCATGGTCCATGGTTTGAGTAGTTTTACTTTTACTGCAGTATATATACCTACATAAAATCCTCCAAAAACTAATACAAGCGCAGAAGAGACAAAGATAGGCAAAAAGTCATCTAGAGCGATTTCTGGTCTGAGTACTGATGGATCTATCATTTGTTTTTCCTTAAACTGAATTGGATTTTAGAATCATTAGTAGTTTATTAAGTTTCAAAATGAATAAAATTGATTTATATCAAGTAGACGCAAAAAAGAATGAATTTCCAATGATTTATGTTTAAAGTGTTACATTATAGAAAAAGAATAAGAAAAGAATAAGAATATATTGGGAAAATTAGATGATTAATTCTCTTTTATATATTGGTTTATACTTTGAAGTGTTTGTGTTAAACCATCTTTGTATGAAGAGAGAATAGCTGTTAAGTTTTTATTTTTTGTTTTGAGCATCTCTTTTGCAGTAATAGCAATATTATGCATTTTTTGAGCTCCTATATTTGCACAAACTCCAACGATATCTAAAAGCAATCTATCTGCTTCATTAAATTTTTGTTCTTTTATCAAAATATTTAAACTCTCATCAGAATTTCCATAATCTTGGATAAATTCTTTTAGAATATCTTTATAAAACTCTTTGTCGTTTCCACAAATCTCTAAACCTTTTTTTGTTTCTAAAGTAGGAAGAGCTGTTTTTTGTGTTGTTGATTCGTTTTCTATGCTGTTTTGTGTATTGTAGGCATATAATATATCATACAGAGCATCCATTTTTAGAGGTTTTTCTAAAGTTTCACTCATTCCGGCATCTTTCATTTTTTTGATATCATCACTTGCTGTGTCGCCACTGAGGGCTACTACGACTATATGGTCGTATTTTGGATTTTTTCTTATAATTCTAGTTGCTTCAAAACCATCTATATTTGGCATGTGAGCATCCATCAAAACAAGCATAAAATTAATATCATTTTCTAAAATATTGAGTGCCTCTTGTCCGTCATTGGCAATAACAACATCAATGCCACTCCCACTTAAAAGTCCCAAAATGACTTTTTGATTGATAATATTGTCTTCTGCCAACAGGATACGTTTTCCACTGAATTTGGAAAAATCTTCTTTCTTTATTTTTTGATGTGGTGGAACCATCTGTTTTTTAAAATGACTTGAAAAGGCTTGCTGCGTTTGAAGTTCTTGTACACCACTAGATGTCAGAATATCTTGTTCTTTAGAAGTGTTTTGTATTTCTACATTCTCTTTTTTTACCTCTTTTTCAATTTCAATGGGTTCTTCATCAGATTTTAGTGTTTTTTCTTCTTGCGTTACTTTTTTTTCTAAGGGAGTATCATACACATCCTTTTGAAATTTTTTTGTATCATCACTTTCAACTTCATATTCATCAACTACAGCAGGTTTAATTTCTAAAATAGTCTCTTTTTTTTGGGGACGTTTTTTTAGTAAAAAATACAGTATAAGTAGCAAAAACAGTATTAAAATAGTAATTATTTCGAGTTGATATTGTGCAAAAAATTCCAATGACATAAAGACCCCTTTTATCGTTTTGTTAAATGATACTGTATAAAAAATTAAACCTAAATCAATTTTGATGTATAATAGACTCATATATTTATATTAAGGTGAACTTTGCAAGAAATTCCTCATATTCCGGTTTTATACAGAGAAGTTGCAGAGACTTTTCAAGATTTAGGTAATGGTATCGTTATTGATTGTACGATGGGTTATGGTGGGCACTCCTCTTTAATCCTTGAATCAAACCAAAATATTAAACTTATAGCCATAGATCAAGATCAAACTGCAATAGATTTTTCCTCAAAACGTTTAGCAAAATTTGGAGAGAGGGTAAGTATAAGAAAAGGGCGTTTCTCTTCTGTAATAAAAGAGATACTATCTGAGGTAAACGCAGCAGATATTAAAGGCATATTGGCAGATATTGGGGTCTCATCTCTTCAGCTTGATCAAAAAGAGCGAGGTTTTTCCTATGAAAGCGATAATCTTGATATGCGGATGGATAAAGGTGCCACTTTAAGTGCATCAAATGTAGTTAATGAGTATTCAAAATCAGAATTAGAAAAAATTCTTTTAGAATATGGAGAGTTGCGAAATTATAAAAAGATAGCAGATGTGATTGTGAAAAATCGTCCTTTTGTTTCGGCAAAAGAGCTCAGTGAGACTCTTAAACCTCATATGCCACGCGGAAAAAAGATACATCCTGCCACTCTATTGATGCAAGCAATCAGAATTGAAGTAAATGATGAGTTAGGTGAACTAAAAAACCTTTTAAAGAGTATTGAAGAAGCAAAACTTCCTCATGCTAAAGTCGCAATCATATCATTTCACTCTCTTGAAGACAGAATAGTAAAAAAAGAGTTTGCAAAATGGTCTAAATCATGTATTTGTCCTCCTGAAGCTTTTAGATGTACATGTGGTAATAATCATCAATTGGGAAAAGTTTTGACAAAAAAACCGATAATGGCACAGGCTGATGAACTTAAAGAGAATGTCAGAAGCAGAAGTGCGAAGATGCGGCTTTTTCAAATGGATATGTGATGAGTGAAAAAACAGAGCTTTTAGAGGAAGTCGATACTCTTTTTACTCCTAAGCGCAGTTTGGATTTGAACTATTTTTTATATCTTCTTTTGAGTTTGATTTTTGTCGGAATGTTTGCATTTCCTAAGATTTATATTACACAGCAAATTTACTTTAAAAGCAGAGATATTGCAAAACTAAAAGTAGAGTATGATACGCTTAAAGAAGAGAATAAACTTATCAGCGCATCGGTTGAGTCTATAAAATTTAAAAACCAAGTTTTAGATACACTTTTTTAGAGAAGAGAGAGGAAGTAGATTGATTAGAAAATTTATCCAGTTTGCTATTGAAAAACCACTGTTAAACCACATACTTTTAATATTTATTTTTATGCTTTCCATTTTTGCATATATTAATATTCCCAAAGAGATATTCCCACCTATGAATATGGATAAAATTACCATTAAAGGTGGCTATGCAGGCACTTCTGCAGATGTTTTAGATAAAATGGTTGTGCAGAGCATTGAAGATGATTTACAAAATATAGATGCCCTTAAAGATATTAAGAGTAGTATCAAAAATGGTTCTTTTATTATTAGTGCAGAGATTAAAAACGGTTCAAACAATATTACTGTTTTAAATGATGTCAAAGATGTCGTGAGTGCCGTAAAAAAAGACTTACCGGCTGATATGAATGAACCAATAGCAAAAATAAAAACCCATGCTTTTCCTCTTGTACTTATAGCGCTCTCTGGTAATGTAGAGACAAAAGAGCTCTTAGCACGGGCAGATGAGCTTAAAAGTGAACTGAGTAAATTTAAAGATTTGAGTGATATTACTATTCGCGGTGATGCAGAAGAAGAACTTGATATTAGCATCAATCCTCAAAAAATCAAAGCTTATGGGCTTTCATCATCTTTGGTTGTTTCTCAAATCAGTAAAATCAGTTCTATTTTTCCAATTGGAACCATCAAGCAAAAGGCAAATCATCTTTATATATCTACGTATAATGGAGAAAAAACAAAAGAGGGCGTTGAAAATACTATCATAGATATTGGTGGGAAAAGGGTAAGAATAGGAGATATTGCTGATGTTGCGTTTAAGCTTAGTGATGCTGTGGAACTCTCCCACTATAACGGTATCCGTAATATCTCTGTAAATGTTACAAAGAGTAAAGATGGAAATGCAATCGCTCTTGTTCGAGATATTCGTAAGTTATTAAAAGAACAAAAATTAAAACATCCGGATTTGGACTATAATATTTATACAGACACCTCTGTATGGATTAAAAACCGTTTGAATGTTGTTTTTTCAAATATAGTTTTCGGTTTGGCACTTGTCTTTTTGGCCATGCTTATTTTTATAAACAGAGGAATTGCACTTGTTGTTGCACTTGGAATACCTCTGAGTTTTATGATAGGACTCATTGTTACTGAAATCCTTGGTGACAGTTTAAATATGCTCTCTCTTTTGGGTGCATTAATAGCTCTTGGAATGCTTGTTGATGAAGCAATTGTTGTTGCTGAAAATATCTATAGGCACTTAGAAGAGGGGATGGAGAGGAAAGAGGCAGTGATTAATGGTGCTGCGGAGATGTTTCCTGCTGTCCTTACTGCAACTTTAACAACGGTATTTGCCTTCTTGCCGATGCTTTTGATGACAGGCGAGATGGGGATGTTTATAAAAATCATACCTATTATGATAACTGTTTTACTTCTCTCCTCTTTGTTTGAAGCTTTTTACTTTTTACCGTTGCATGCCCATGACTTTTTAAAAGTTTCTAAACAGGGAAGTTTTACAAAACGTTTTTGGGAGTGGATGTATATTTATTACAGTAAAATTTTGCATTTTTTCTTTAAAAGAAAAGGTGTCTCTCTACTTTTAATGGTAGCAGTGATCTTGTCTTTTGAATTTGTAATGATTAAAAATGCGAAGTTTCAACTTTTTCCTGATTTTGACAATACACAAATATATGTATATGGAAAGGTAAATATTAATAATGCGCTTGAAGATACTGAAAAAACGGTTACAAAACTTGAAAAAGAGATACTTCAAAATATAAATAAAGAGAATGTATCCTCTGTTACCTCTGTTATTGGTTTTAAAATGGATGCTAAAAACAGAGCAGAACTGGGTGAAAATATGTTTCATATATTTATAGATTTACATGAAAGAGCTCCTGTGAACTTTTTCGACAAATATATTAGTCCATATCTTTCAATCGAATATGATGCAAATGTACAGACGAGAGAAGTGGATGCAAAAGTTATTGCAAAGAGCTTAGATAAAATACTTAAAAATATAAAAAATTCTAAAGGCAGTGATGGTCAAAAGATATTTGAAGAATTTGTTGTAAAGGTACCTGGTGCAGGAATAATAGCACATGATATCGAAATAGGGTTGAGCTCTAACACGTCCCAAAATGTTGTACCTTACCTGAAAAATTTAGAAGAAAAACTTGCTTCAATAACAGGAGTAAGTAATATCTCTGACGATGCAACACTTGGAGAAAAAGAGTTAAAACTCAGAGTAAACCAATATGGACAAGAACTTGGTTTTGATGAACAGATAATTGCAAATGATTTGCGGGCTTACTACCTAAAAGGTGAGTATGGAAAACTCTTCAATGAAAAGGGTCTTATTCGGATAAGAATTGAAAGTAGTCTGGATAAACAAATTGATTCCATCAATAGTGTAGAGTTACAAATACCAGGTGCAGATAAATATGTTGCACTTGGAGATATCTGTGACTACTCCTATTTGCAAAGTTATGTAACACTTAAAAAAGAAGATGGGAAAAGAGTGCGTAGTTTATATGCATCGATTGATAAAAAACAAATTACATCATCTGAAGTAATGAGTCAAATAAAACCTTATTTGAATGAATTAAAAGAACAAGGTACCGTGGTAGACATAAAGGGTGAAGAGAAAGAAAACAATAAGAATAAAAGAGAGCTGATGCAGTCAGCTTTGATTGCAATTTTCCTGATTTTTATTACACTTGTATGGTTATTTGATTCGATTAAAAAATCACTTATTGTTATCAGTACTATTCCCTTGGTATTGTTAGGAGTGTATGTAGGTCACTGGTTGATGAATTTAAATTTAACGATGCCTGGCTTGATAGGTATCGTAGGACTTGCCGGAGTTGTCGTTAATGATGGACTTATTATGGTTGATTTTATCAAAAAAGCTAAAGATACGGAAGAGTTGATGCGTCGGGCACAAACAAGACTTAGACCAATTTTACTGACTTCTTTAACAACTGTTTTAGGACTACTGACTTTAATCTTTTTTGCCTCTGGTCAGGCAAAAATACTCCAGCCTATGGCTATCTCCTTGGGATATGGTATCGCATGGGCAACAGTTCTAAATCTTATTTATGTCCCACTTCTGTATGCTGTGGTATATAAAATTAAACCACCAAAAACTATGCCAAAAGAAGGACAAAAATGAACTTACAGATAAGTCATGCACAATTTGGTGTACGACCTCCCGTTACAAAGCCAATAGCGGAATTTTTACTTGAAGTTACAGAAGAAGGAGTAAGAGAGCTTATATCAAAACATTATGATTTGATTAAAGAGAGTGATATTTATCACCTTTTCCCTCAAGATAGTGAAGAGTTTGAGCAGGCTAAACGCAACTCCTCAGATTTTTTTATACAAATATGTGGTGGAGAACCATACTTTACTCAACATAGAGGAGCTCCTCGTATGATTGGGCGTCATGCTCCTTTTTGTATTGATGCTAAAGCGAGACAAAGATGGTTGGAGTTGTATAAACCATTAATTTTAGAGTTAAAAGAGCAGGGTGTAACTGAAACTTCACTCAATTCATTTTGGTCTTATTTGGATATCTTCTCAATTTGGATGATAAACACACAATAATTAGAAAATAGTAAGCATTTTATAAGGATGTAACTTGTATAATTCCGACCTACCAACAAATGGTGCGGGTTCTTAGCTCAGTTGGTTAGAGCTCTCGGCTCATAACCGAGCGGTCGAGTGTTCGAGTCACTCAGAACCCACCACTCTTCTTTTTAGATAATCACTTACAA
>CAZCMR010000062.1:0-8421 GCA_964499805.1 uncultured Sulfurimonas sp. | reverse complement strand
TCCTTTTTTCTTTTGTTGCTAAAAGTATACAACGAAAGTGTGTCTGCTTTGTGTTATCAAAGAAAATTATAATATAATCATTGTATGAAAATATTACTTTTAGAAGATGATACGGCACTTGCAAATATTTTAGTCGATTTTTTAGAAGAAAACTATGAGATATACCATACTTACAGTATGAAAAAAGCACTTGAACTAAGTGAAGAGGAGAAGTTTGACCTCTATATCTTTGATATCAATGTTCCCGATGGAGACGGGATCTCGCTGCTGCGTGAACTCAGAGCATTCCATGATGAGACACCTACGATCTTTATCACTGCGTTTCATGATACAAAGTATCTCAAATCCGCTTTTGAATCAGGAGCAAATGACTTTATACGCAAGCCTTTTGACCTTGAAGAACTGGCACAGAGAATAGAGAACATCAAAAGACACTATGGACTTGAGACACTTATCACACTGGGTGATGCACTTTTGTTTGATACACAAACACACATGATACAAAATGATGCAAAAGATATCAGACTCACCCAAAAAGAGAGTGCCTGTCTGCACTATCTCTACAAAAACAGACACAGAGTTGTCAGTTCAGAAGAGATGTTGCAAAACTTCTGGAACTACGATGAGATGCCCGGTGATGATGCCATCCGCACCATTGTCAAAAACCTGAGAAAACATATTGGCAAAGAGCATATCACAAACATCAGAGGAGAAGGATACCGGTTTGAATGAGTTAGAGAAAAGATCCTTTTACTCTTTTTTACTGCTCTATCTCGGCTCTTCGGCTCTTTTTATTCTTCTGCTTGGCTACTGGTACTACAGTGCCCAAAAAAATGCGCTTGAGAGTGAAACCTACTACAAACTCGAACACCTTGCAGACAAACTCTCAGCAAGCATCATCAATGCACAAATGAAAGGTTCGACACTTGTTTTACCTGATGAAACAGGCTTCGAGTACAGCCTAATTCCTATCTATGAAAAAGAGAGATACACAGTAGGATATTTTGAGCAAAACAGAACAAAAGTTTTAATCTCATCCGCACCGCAAGAGCATCTCAATATAAAATACGTGGTAGTTAAAACAGCAAACTTCTTCAACAAACTCCACAGCTTGCAGATGCAGGTTTTGAGTATCATGGGCATAAGCTTTTTACTCATTGGAGTTATCTCCTTTTTCCTTGCAAAACTTTTTATGAAACCACTGCACAACAGAATGACACAGATTGAGAGTTTTATTCAAGATGTTTCACATGAGCTCAACACTCCCATTACCGCCCTTAAAATGAGTGCAAGCAGGGGCATTCAAAAAAAAGTTTATGATAAAAAAATACTTACAAATATCTCCATCAGTACAAAACAGCTTGAGAGCATCTACAAATCTCTGACATTTTTAAATTTTAAACAAAATGTACAACAAGAGGAGCTTGTGAACCTTAAAGAGATACTCCAACAAACCATAGAGTACTACACAGAACTTACAAATGCAAAACATATAAAGATACAAACCAAGCTAGAGGATACTGCGTTTAGCATAGTTCCAAGCAGAGCAGAACTTCTCTTCTCAAATCTTCTCTCAAACGCAGTGAAGTACTCCATGCCTGAGACTACAATCACCATCACACTCAAAGAGAACTCTTTTACGATACAGGATGAGGGAGTAGGCATAGCAAAAGAAAAACTTCAGGAGATATTTGAGATATATAGACGTGAATCCAATATCGCCGGAGGTTTTGGTGTGGGTCTCAATATTATAAAACAGATATGTGAGAGCTACGATATTGCTGTGGATGTGGAGTCCGAGTTAGGGAAAGGAACACTCTTTAGGCTTCACTTTCCAAACACATAATTTTTGCGTTTTTAAACGCAGTACCTCTACAATACGCAAGAGTCGAAAAAGTAAGCACGCCTTGGTACTTTTTTTGCTATTATAATAGAAAATCTTTCATACAGGGTATTCAATGGCTAAAGCAAACGACGATATTATTATTATTGAAGATAGTGATGCCGCTTTAGATGCCCAGCAAACCCAAGAAAAAATCTTCGATATCGAAGAGGAAGAGGAAGCAAAAAAGAAAAAAATAATTCTTTTTGGCGGGATTACTCTCATCATTGTTCTTCTTATCGTAGTCACTGTTTTACTACTGCTGTTTAAAAAATCTCAAGAAAGAACGAACATTGATTTCTCCTTCTTAGATGAAAAATTAGAGACAAACAAAACAGTCGCACTCGAACCTACTAAACTTGAAAATATGATTGCAAAAGCAAATTATCTCTACACCAACGGCTCTAAAGAAAAAGCCCTGACTCTGTATGAAAATATCGCCCAGTACTCCAAAGCGATCTCAGAGTACAATCTAGGTGTAGCGCAACTCAAAGGCAAACAGTATAAAATAGCATTGCAGACATTTCAAAAAGCGATAAACAATGATGAAAAACGCTGTGTAAGTGCCATAAACGCAGCCGTTTGTTGCTTACATCTTGATGATAAAGAGAGTTTCAAATACTACATAGACTTAGCCTATGCATACCTGCCAAATGAGATAAACTCTCCTCTATACTCTTACTACTATGCACTTATAAACTACTATGACAAAAATTATTTTGCAACACTTAATGCACTCAAACACTCCTCATCAAACGCCTATCCGGAAGTACAAAACCACCTAAGTGCAAAAATAAACGCTCTTTATGAGAACAACTATGATGCTATTGATGCACTTGAAAAGATCTCTGACCCTATGGATACTTTTAGTCTTGGTCTTCTTTATGCAAGAGTCGGTGACTACAATCTGGCGAGTAATCATTTTGAAGATGCAATCCTAAAAGATATAGAACCTCTGCGGGCAAGTTTAGCATTGGGATTTATCAACTTAAAAGCAGGACATATACAAAGTGCCTCTCGTCTGATAAAAAAAGTGACAAACAAGTATCCAAAAGAGGTTTACAAATACTACCCCATCAAAGTAAAACTCAAAGAGTCCCTGTTTGATGCAAAAAAAGCCCAAAAGCTCTACAGAACAAAAATACTCAGCTCACAGAATATTGCCTTTAGCAAAATATTTTACTTCTCTCCATATAAAATTTTTAATGCAAACCAGACAATCAGCTACATCAGAAAAGGAAATGCCAATATCTACATTGACAATGTTAAATCCGCACAAACATATCTTAAACGCAGTGCCTCCTCTTCAAATGTAAACGCAGGACTCACCCGTGCCATCAAAAAAGCACTCTCTATGAAAATACGAGAAGCAAACGAAGAGTTGCAAAAACTGGTAAAGCTCCAACCAAAACACTCTATCTTGCAGTACAACCTTGCCCTTACCTATGCACAGCTTGGAGATATTACTAAGGCACACGAACATTTTTTACGCTCATACTATCTTGATGCCAAAAATTATCTCTCAGGCATATATGCAGTGATGACAGGAAAAATGATAAACAAAAATACAAAAAAACTCAAATCCATCATCGCTGATTCAGTCAGCCAGGAAGAGGAGAGCGAAGAGCGTGAACTCTACAAAACACTTTTACAAATTAGTGCAAATGACTATCTCTCAGCCGTTGAGTGGCTTGAAAACAGCTATAAAAAAAGACCTCTTTACCTGACTCTCTCTTCCCTTATAGGAATGAAACTCCACCGTTACGATGAAGCGCAGCGTGCAGCACAAAAACTCACTATTGAGTTTCCAAACGATATCTTGCCACACCTTATCTACATTGATACCCATTTTTACAATGACAAACCGGCAAAATATGTTGAGCATATCAATAAATATCTTAAAAAGCAGCACTTCTCTTTTACTGATCTCTACTATGGTCCATATATCACAAGGTATCTTTATATTCAAGAAAATCTTATAACAGGTCAGCTCTACTATCTTCGCAAGCAGCTTCAGGAAAAACTTGACAGTACAACAGACAATACCCATGAAATTGAAAGTGCACTGGCTCTGGCTTCACTCTATGACAAGCATTTTGAAGAATCATATGTGATATATAACCATCTCATCGATGAGCTTAAAGTAAGAGATGCCTATACGCTCTATCTTGCAGCAGTTGCTTCAACAGCAGCCAATCACCACGCAAATGCAATTGCACTTCTTGAGCTCTCAATTATGAAAAACAGAAGTTATTATGAGAGTAGATATGCACTTGCCCTGCTCTATCTCGAAACAAAGAACAATGAGGGTGCTACCATTCAAATGGGGAAAATAGATAATGACAGTTTTGAGTCAAACTACTTTGAGTTTAATATAGATGAAGATAAGTTGCTCTATGAAAAGCAACATCCCCAAAAAGGGGAAGAGGATTAAATGAAGTAACCTAAAAGTGTCTCAGTTGCACTGAGCTGATTACCTACATTTACATTTAATTTAAATGCTTTTGGAAGATAGATGGTAGTAGTGCCATTTAACATCACACCGTATCTTGCTGCTTTATGCAGCTCTTGTCCTTGAAATATATCAATATAAAGAGGAGCAAAACTTCTTTCTAAACGATGGATAATTTTAACTTTATGTCCCTCTTTATCTAACAATTCAAGCTTTGCATATTCATTCAACTCTTTAAAGAGTTTTGATTTTTTTGAGACTCTCGTACCATGGAAAAGTTCCACCTCTTCTACCGTAGCATTCAATGGAACTCGTAATATAGAAAGATCAAAATATCCGGATTCTACCTCAATTTTATAAGCATAGCTTTCATCTTCAATCTCTTCTATTTTGACAACTCGCCCATCTACAGGAGATAAAAGAGCACCTTTTTCATATGAAACAAGAGATTTCTCAGGATTTCTGAAAACATACGCACTCAAGAGCATAAAGCCAAACGCAGCTATTGCCAGAAGCTCTAAATCAAGTATCAAGAGGAGGAAAAATGCTAAAAACGAGTATGCAATATACTTCAAAGAGTGTTTATGTAAAATAAAAAGGTTATTCTCCATTTTCCGACTCATTTTTACTAGTTTTATTCATTGTTGCATCTTCTTTAAGCTCTTCTGCTATCGTTTCATGAGCCTCTATCACTTTGGACTCAATACCATTTTCTTTCTCAAAATTAATAATTATCTCTCTTACCTCATCACCCGTGATATTCTCTTTTTTATAAAGAAGTGCAACCATAGCTTCTATAGCATCTCTATACTCTTCAAGGCGATTCACAACATCTTTATATCTCTCATCTAAAGATGTTTTAATGAAGTTATCCATATCCTGCGCCATTTTATCACTGTACTCTCTCGTAGCTTGCTGTACGCCACCTAAGAATGACTGACGTGATTTCTCTAGTACCATCAAGCCTGCGATATCTGTCATACCGTAGGTCTGCACCATGGACTTGATAATATCCGTCGCACGCTCCAGGTCATTTCCTGCACCTGTTGAGATTTCGCCTATAAATACCTGCTCAGCGGCACGTCCACCAAGAAGAACATCGACCTCCGCCCAAAGTTCATGTTTTTGCATCATAAACTTATCTTCTTCAGGTTTGTTAAGCGTATATCCAAGTGCTGCAAGTCCACGAGGAACGATAGAGACTTTAGAAACTTTTTTCGCACCGTCAGTAGTCTCAGCAAGAAGTGCATGTCCACTCTCATGATAAGCAACAATTTTTTTCTCTTTAGGATTAATACGGCGTGATTTTTTAGCAAGACCTGCAAGAGCACGTTCAACAGCCTCATACATATCTTGTTGTTTCACTGTTTTTTGACTTTTACGTCCCGCTAAAAGCGCCGCTTCATTTACTATGTTTGCCAAGTCCGCACCAGCAAGACCCGCAGTAAGACGTGCTATCTCTTCAAGTTCCACATCATCATCTATTTTTACATTTTTCACATGTACTTTTAAAATCTTGATACGTCCCTCAAAGTCAGGTTTATCTACAAGAACCTGTCTGTCAAAACGTCCTGGTCTCAGCAGTGCCGCATCCAAAATCTCAGGTCTGTTGGTCGCTGCTAAAATAATTACAGGAGTATCTGTTCCAAAACCGTCCATCTCTGCAAGAAGCTGGTTGAGCGTCTGTTCACGTTCATCATTTCCACCCATCTGTGCACCGGCTGAACGGCTCTTACCAATGGCATCAATCTCATCAATAAAGATAATAGATGGCGCATCTTTTTTCGCCTGCTCAAACAAGTCACGTACACGAGCAGCACCAACACCGACAAACATCTCAATAAAACTCGAACCGCTTACTGAGAAGAATGGGACATCCGCTTCACCTGCAACTGCTTTTGCAAGTAGTGTTTTACCTGTACCGGGTGAACCGACGAGTAAAACACCTTTAGGGATTTTTGCCCCTATCTCGACATAGCGTCCAGGATATTTTAAAAAGTCAACTATCTCCTGTACTTCCTCTTTTGCCTCTTCAACACCGGCCACATCATCAAACTTTGTTTTTGGTTTTTCAGAACTGATAAGTTTTTTAGAATTTCCCATTCCAAGCAGACCGCCACCCATACTTTTTTGCATACGCCCGGCAAAGAACATCCAAATCCCAATGATAATCAAAAATGGAAACAACCATCCAAACATCTCTGTAAACCAGTTTGTTTCACTAAAACCTGTATATTCAATCCCCTCTTTATCTAAGAGTTTTACAAGTTCCGTATCACCTTTTACTATACGTGTTGTATAGATTTTTGAGCCGTCAGTAGAGCTGGCTTTTATATAACTTTGCCCAATCTCTACTTTTTTCACGCCTTTTTCTTTTACCAAAGATTTCAACTCTGAATAACTGACTTGCTGCACTCTTGCAGTAGCACTGCTACCCATTGCACCTCCAGCCATTCCTGCGCCATCACCAACCATCACTTTAAAAAGTAATATCACTACAACTGAAAAAATTGCGAATGTTATCAGTGGATTTTGGTTAAAAAAGTTATTATTGTTATTGTTGTTCTTCTTGTCATTGTTTGCCATTTTATGTCTCTTTTCTTTTTAATACTAGTGTCACCCATTCATCCTGAGCTATCTTCTCTATAATCTTACAATCTTTATAGTAGTTCAATACTTTTGTCTCATATTTATCCAAAATACCCGATAGAATCAAAACTCCATCTTCAGCCATAGCATTTTTCAAATCATTTGCTATAAAAGTCAGAACATCCGCTACAATATTTGCAACGACTATATTATATTTTTGATCTAAATTAGTTGCTGAACCCTCCCAGATAGAGTGAAACTCCAAGTTGTTAAGTTGTGCATTTTTAATCGCATTTTCAACAGAGATCGGATCTGTATCACAAGCATCAACAACAGCGCCGAGTTTCATCGCACCGATGCCCAGTATACCACTGCCGCATCCGACATCAAGTACTTTATCGTTCTCACGTACATATTTTGAAATTGCACGAAGCGAAGAAGCTGTTGTAGGATGATGACCTGTTCCAAATGCTAAAGCAGGATCAATTGCAATATTGATTAAGTGGGGATTCTCTTCAGTCCAAGTCGGATGAATATAAAATTTGTCAATCGCCAAAGGCTCTATGGAATTTTTGTATGACTCGACCCAGTCATTGTTTTGAAGCTGTTTTTGCTCAAACTCTATCTCTATATCTTCACCCAGTGCTTTTTGAAGTGCTTCAGTGAACTGTTCTAATCCCCAGACAATAGTCTCAAGATTATCTTCACTACGGATAATAAAACCGTTCTCAATCTCCTCAAAGCCGACAGGAAGTGTATCAGCTAAGAAATCAGCATATAAAGCGTGCTGAGAAGAGACCTTTACTGTAAGCTCATAATAATGCTCCTGCATTACTCGGCAACACCCATCACCGCAGCAAGTTTCTCTTTTAATACTTGAGGAGTAAAAGGTTTTACAATGTAGTTGTTTACACCTGCTTTGAGTGCTGTAATAACCTCGGCTTTACCACCTTCAGTTGTAACCATAATGATCGGTGTGTCTTTAAAACGTTCATCTGCACGTACTTTTTTGACAAGTTCAAGTCCGTTCATTTCAGGCATATTCCAGTCTGTAATAAGCATCTCAATATCAGGATTTGCATCCATTTGAGCCCAACCTTCGACCCCGTCTGCACCTTCAAGGATATCTTTGTACCCTAAACGTGCCAAAGTGTTTTTAATAATACGACGCATTGTAGAACTGTCATCAACCACAAGTAATTTCAAATGAAATCCTTTAAATATATATTTTATTTTTGTCTATAATAATATCAAAATTTTGTTTGCTTTACCATTAAGCCAAGAGTTTAAACATCTTCGCCAAGTCCAATCTTCCCTCATAGTAGGCTTTACCGATGATAACACCGTCAACCTCATTTGTAGCAATAAGAGCCTTTATATCCTCTTCATCTTTTACACCGCCGCTTGCGATCGTACTTACTCCGCTTGCTCTTGCGATCTCAACTGTAAAATCTACATTTACGCCACTAAGAGTTCCATCCTTACCAACATCAGTACA
>CAZCMR010000061.1:0-8939 GCA_964499805.1 uncultured Sulfurimonas sp. | reverse complement strand
ATTTTCAAGAGAATTTACATTATGGTTCGTTTTAGTGTTTAAGTTTAAGGATAAAATAAGAGGGTAGTGTGCTATAATACTAATCAAGATATGTTCCTTACTTGGAATATGTTTAAGAATATCAAACAAAGCCTTTTATTAATTTATTAGGTTGTGACACCTTGATTTCTAACTTGTAACGACTGCAATCGTTACACTTCAAGCTCCTGCAAGAGCTTGAAACACTTCTTAGGTTGCTATTGTACCATAAAACCAAAGGGTACTAATTAACAAGACCAATAAATTTTAGAAAATCTTCATCGTTCATGTGTTCAATCATTACTTTTCGTAACACTTCCGACATACTAATTTTGTAATCTTTTCTTAATCTTTTCATGTTTTCCCTTGTAATTTCTCTTTCGCTTTGATCCATAGCAATATAGAACACTCTCTCTTTTCTTCCGGTTTTTGGTCTTGCCATAATATCCCCTTTTATAACTTAATTATACAGCTTTAAATATTCTAATAGCAAAAAATATACCCACGGGTAAAATCGTTTAAGGTTAGAGCCTTATTTTGCTTGTTTATGTACTAAAACCATCCGGCAGATTTTCGCCGGTTATCCGGCAGATTTTCGCCGGTGCTATCTTATTAATACTTTAGTATTTAAAAAGACCTTTAAAGAGGGTATGAGATTTTGGGTGTGAAATATGGCTTAAGTTTCGCGGTGACTTCTTAGGAAATCGGCTCACTTCGTGACCGAGTTTCTTTTTATTGTCGCTTCGCTCTATCTGAAAGGGTCTTGACACTAGCCTACGGGCTATTGTCGCTTTTTATTTATATCGCCTACGGCTCTTTTTATCGGTTTATGGTATCGATGGGTTTTCGATTAGATTTTTAAGTGTTTTGGCTTCATGTATATTTCTGTGTTTTTGTAGCTTTTTGTTTTTATGAGGGAAACAGTTACTTAAATGACATCAAAATCGGCTTGTTTATAGGTCAAATTCTTGTTTTCTCTCTAAAGATGAGTATTGTATAAGGTTGTTACTTTTTTGAGCTTGTAGGGCTTTAAAATGAGTTTGAGTTTAAGAGGGCGGCGCGGCGTTTTTTTATGACATATTGTCATGTAATTTTTACACCTGGTGCGAAAAAGTTTGACAAATTGCCATGTTTTTAAATTTGATGATTTTATTTAATAAATTCTATCGTTCCGGTGAAATATCCAAAGATTAAAGTTGCAAAAATACCGGCGAAAAAATATGCTGCATATATGAGTGTAAGTTTGAGTGTGTTTAACATGATTTACTCTCTTAAAATGATTTATGCTAGTTTAACACAAATAAATTAAGAGAGTTTTATTTATTTATCATCTTTTAAAGAGTTAAAAGTCTGTTTAGCTCCAAGCTTTTCAGCTATGAGCAACTCCATTATGTAAAAACTTCTTGTACCTTGATGTCCGAGAAAACCTGCAACTGCTACACTTAGTAAATCGTTGAAGCCGTAACCGATACAACCAATATATATGAGCATCGTTATGCCGATATTTACAACCATGTCAAATATAAATGTTAATATCTTCTTGATAATTGGATGATCTGCATTATCTCTTTTCAAGAAATTTAGCATAGCACCCCACAATCCAGCTATAAATGCGATAAGTGATGCTGTTGTGTCCATGTCGTGAAAACTATTTGGCACTTTTCCCACCTTTTACATAGATATAAATAGCAGCTGCTGCTAGAACTGTTATGATCAGCTTGTTAAAATCTTGATTTATGGCATTTTTTAGTCCATGTGAACTTTCTTTAATTCCATCTATCGTTGCATCTTTTACTATTTTTGGGTTTTCAACTGACCATTCAATTACATCTATTGCATCAGATACACTTTCATCTTTTGACCAATAGTCAATAGTTTCTTCATAAGTATCTACAACACCATCATATAGATAATCTATTACAGAGCTCATTATGAAACTCTGTACTTATTTGCTGCACTCATATAACCCTCTGGTGTTCCAGCACCTAAAGATGAGTTATACCATTTTTTCCAATAATCGGCTCTTCCATGCAAAGTGGATGGAATTGCAGATGGCACAAGTCTATATTTTAAACGTGCAAAAATTACACTTAAAAGAGGTGACCATCTAAGATCTGTATGTTCAACTCTATCTATATCAACACCAAAGCAATGTAAAACTTTTTCTTTTACACCTGGTGAAGTTCTTTGTTTGACATCATCGAAACCGATTTTATCAAACTGCATTAATCCTATGCCTACATTCCAGGAAGTGTCAATAACTTCCCCTAAGCCGGTTTCTGCTGCTGCTGTTTCAAGTAGTAAGAGTTTTGCATTTTCACCACCACCTAAGCAAGTCACAACATCATTAACCATATCATACAAGTGTGTTCTACTTGTTAAACCATAAAGCATGAAGCTCCTTTTTTGTACTAAGAGCAGCACGGCAAGCGCTGCTAAAATTGCACCTATTTTTTTATTGTGCGACATAATCCAGATCTTCTAATACTGCAAGTTTGCTGTCTTTATCTGTATAAACAAGTTTGAAGTTTTTTGGCGGTTCTATAAAGATTGTTTTATAAGTTGGAAACCCGCTATCATCTTTTCCATCTTCAATATATTGAAAATCAGAAACAATCTGATTAGGTTTTTTTATTTGTTCTAGTTGTGTTCGTGTCATTTTTAGACCTCCATGTCTATTTTTTATTTTAAATAATACTCTTTGATGATTATAGATGTTGTAGATATTCCATCGTATGTAATATTTTTAATTTCTAATTTTTTATTTTTACTTTTCTCAATAGATGCTTTAAAAATACTTTGCCATCCTCTGTTATCTGTATCATATGCAGCATTTGCACATAAAAAACAATTTGATTCTATAATAGCATCACATGTATATGATGGCATATATAAACCATTTTTATTATTTCTGCTTGATGTTATTGTTATTTCAATTTTGTCACAATCAAGAGTTTTAGAAAAAATTGTAGTATATGTGTCTGATGAATCATTAAGTACTGTAACGATTGGAATACCATATGGATTAATGATTTTATCAAGCTGTGACAAAGCTAAACTTTCATAGCTTCCGAGTGCTGCCAAATTTACATCACTTGCTGGTGTCACCATTTTGAAATCTTGTGTTTTATTAGCTTGAACTAATGTTATTTTTTCACCTGGTATTGCATTACATGAAACAAAAATTCTTTCGATATTTGTTGCTTCTATTGCATGATAAACTTTTAAAGGTATCGGATCAGCATTACTTTCGTTTAGATGTATATAAACTTTAGCTGCTGCTGGAGCTTCCAATAGTCTAATATACCCCCCGGCTGTCCCTATTTGTACAGATTTTAGCTCTTTATCTATTGACAAAGGTATCAAATTGTAGTTTTTACTTTGCATTACTTTCCTTTCTTGTACACATATATTAAACTAGCAGCAACGGCACTAATAACTAAACCATTTTTTGCATGTTCAAGGTATGTATCAACTTTTTTTAATTTTTGAGCTTCAAGCTGCCTATCTCTTTCTGAGTTTATTAGACTAATTGTCGCTGCTTGTTTTGAAACTGTCGCAGATTGGCCGAGTGCTTGTGCTGTAAGCTTTGAGTTTTTTTCATTACTTTTGGCCAAGATATCGGCAAGTGGTTCAAGGTCGATTTTATTAGTTACATTTGTAACCGGGTTTACTGTGGTTCTAGAGCTTGTAACTGTGGATGTGCTTCCACCACCACTTCCACCACCAAGCAATCCACCGATTGCTTGAAGTGGAGCTGTTACAAGTTTAAAAGGAGCAGATAAAGCTTTCCCAATACTTGAAAAAAAACCCATAATTTACTTCTTTTTCTTTTTCTTTTTTAACTTTTTATATGCTAAAAAGCCAATCAAGCCAACAACTAAACCACCAACTATATAGATTGGATCAAACATACTTCCATCATCAAAGAAGTTTCCATCTCCTACCGGCATTTGTTCCATTGGTTGAGCATCACCTAAACCTACGATTTCACCACCTTGTGCACTTGAAGCTGGACCAAGTGCCAAACCGGCACTTATTCCAAATTCGTCTTTTGCTGTCGAGTCGGCTCTTGCCGTACCTTTTTGCTTTGCACTTGCTTCCGCTTCATTGTCATCACCAACATTAATGATGGGATTAAATGCTATTGCACTGTTAAGAGTTGATGCGCTGCTGCTGCTTCCGCCAAATATACCCATAATTGACTACTTAACTACAATTACGAGTGTAAGAAGAGCAATTGCACCAAGTCCACCATAAACAAGCATTTTATTATCAAGTGGACTTTTTACCGGAGCAGGTGCAGCCTTTTGCTGCATTTGCTCATAAAGCTTTGCTTGATAAAGAGCTTGTGAGGCATTATTATCGTTGTTGTTGCTTACAAACTTGTTATCTATGTATTTAAGACCTAGATCGCTCACACCTGAGAAAAAATCATCAAACATGATTTACCCCTTTACTTCTACTGATTGCTCCACATCGAATACATCAGACCATACGGTAACTGTATTAGTTCCTGAAGAATCTTTTGTTACATCAAGTACAAGTTCTAGTGTATTGAACTCTCCTCTAGTGTCGAGTGCATCTGAATTTCTACCACGATCAACAAGATCAAGCATTAAAAGACCATCAACTGTGCTTTCAACTGAAATTCCGTATCTGTCTAAGTTATCAGCTTTGAGATCGTCTGCTTTCCAATCTGCAAATACAGTTGTTCCACTTTTTAACTTAACACCATTTACGATGCTATTTACACGATTGCCATCAAGAAAACTTCCAATTAGGAGCTTTTGATAGATTTTTTTAACCGGTAAAGAGATTTGATACTCTGATGTTGAGCTTGTAATCTCTTCTGATAATTGAGTTTCAACATTATGAGCAATTCGCTCACCTTTGTTTCTTGTGTAGCCAACGAATTGATTTGAAGATACTTCAAGAGTAGCACTATCAATCGTAATACCTGAACCAACCGCCGCAGCATTTGCCCAATCAATCAGCATATCAAAAGTGGTGTAAAGTGAAGAGTTTTCAATAGTATCATTCGGTCTAACCATTCCACGCTTAGAAAAATCTATTGTGAAGTAAAGAGTAGATGTTTTTGAGCCATCATCTGTTTTTACAACTGTTTTCATCGGTTTCCCTTGATCATAAACAGCATTAGCTACAAGTTTTTTCACATCTACATGCTTGATTGTTTTGTTACCATTTGCAACGATTTGGATTGAATTTATCAAGTTTGCGAAATGATCTGATTTAAAATCCGCTGTGCTGTTCGTGTGATTGATTGTCAATGCACAAAGTAAGTATCTAATATGATAATTACGACTTAGTTGAATACGACCTTGAGCAGATGGTGAAAAGCTTTCTTGACCTTCGCGTCTTAAGTATTTACGAGCCATTATTCAGCACCCCCGTTTAACATTTTTACAACTTTTGCAGAAGCAAATTGTTTATAAATGAACATTCCGGCCATAGTAGCAGCAGCAGCGATTACAGTTGATTTGTTGATGTAAGCATTCATTATACGTTCACCCCCGTTTTAACTCTTAAGACATCGCTCATTACACCGATGAGTAGCCCAACCGCTACACCTGTGAATATATTTCTTTTTCCCATTTTTCGCACCTCCATGTGCTAAAGTCTGAACATCCTTGTTCATCTTTTAAAGTGTAGTAGTTTAACGACCTCTCCAAGTCGCACCTGGTATTACACCAGGTGAGCAACTTTGCTTGAAACTCCCAATATATGGGGATTATAATTTTCATCTATCATTAAAAAGTGAAACTTTTGCAAGTTTTCCGCAACTTTTACATACTCTTTTCCTATATAGTTAGCTATATATTTTTTGTCGTTCGGCTCTCTCACTCTTGAAAAAAATACTATGTCGGTTTGGCTAGTCAAGTTCCTTGAAATGTTTGCAGATCTTCGTGAAGTTGTAAATATATCTATTTGATTATGACGACCATAGTGTATAAGTTTGTAAAAACTTGCTTTTCTTGTCATTGTAGGCGGTGCAAACATATCAATTTCATCTACTAAAAAAGAGAGATTTTTCATTTTATATACAAGAGCTGCTAACTCTTCAAAGTTCTCTTCATCTAATCCATTCACTACGAGCTCTAGTTTACATCTATAAAACTCTCTTCTATTGTTTGAGTTTAAAATGTACTTTCTAAAGTGGCCAACATTTTTAAAAAATCTTCTATATTGTTTCGGCTCATATTGGTATCTTGGATCAGCGATAATCGTAGGCTTGTTATTGAGAGTTATAAGTATCTCTGTTAGCTTTGTTTTTCCGTAGCCTTTATGTCCGATGATAGAATATATTTTATTTTGGATCATTACTGCCATTTACCTTTTTTTCTTTGTTGAAAAGTTTATTTTTTATTTTCTTGAAGAGGGTAGGGGAGTTTTTAAAGCCTATTAGCCCATCAAATAGGATTGCAGCACTTGCGATTGCAAATAAAGCATTATTGGCTTTATCTACATTCATCTCATTATTTTTTATCTTTTCATCTGCATAAACGATTGCTTGTTTTTTAAAAATGTCTTTAGCCGTAGCATTTAAAGGCTCATGATCTCTATTTCTTTTCATCATGTCTAACATAACAAGAGCTGTATCAATGAACTGTTCTGTTTCACTTGTAGTTCTTGCAGATCTTGCGTGCGGTTTATCATCTTCATCTTTTGGCTTTTTATCGCCTTTATTTAAAATGATGTCACAAAGTTTTGCTTTACTCATTCTCTCCAGGGAATTTAGTTTATAGGTAGAGTAGGGCTGTGCCATCTTTGCAAGTTCTTTACCTGGTAGCTTCATTAACTCATTACGATTGAGTACATTACTTTCTTCTTCCAACTCTTCACCCATATCCATATAATTATCATTTCCAATACTCATGCCGTTATCCTTGATTTTCTGTTTCGGCTTCGTTAGGGTGGGAAATAGGGCGATTTTTAATAAATATTGATGCAGCAGCTACTAAAACAATTCCACCGATTAAAAGAGTAGGGAATAATCCAAGGCCGTTAGGCTCTTGTTCATCTTCTTCAACTTCATCTTCTTCATTGTCGTGAGCATCTAAAGCTAGTTCAACTTTTTCATTTACAAGTTTTTCAACTTTAGCTTCTAATTGTTTACTTGTGAGTGTGTCTGCTACATTGTCAGGTGTATCTAAAATTTCTTTTTCACCTGGTGTTTCTAAAATTTCTTTTTCACCTGGTGTTTCAAGTTGTTCGTGCATCATTTTTAAGACCTCCATGTCTTTTTTAACCCTTTGGCATCCTTGCCGGGTATTTTTTTGCCTCATATCTTCGTTTTAAGGCATCTGTTTTTTTTACTGCTTGTGTTTGTACCTATGGATCCTTTTTAATTTTCATAATTTTTTCAGCTCCACGGCTTCCAACATAAGCGATAGTTACAGTAACTAAGAGAGTTTGCAAAACCGGTATATAAGCTTCATTTACTGTAAAAGCTCCTATGTTTCCATCTGCAATGACTACCGCACCAAACAATACATAAAGAAATACGGCCATGAGAGGGCGAACCAAGCGAGTTATAATGTGCTCATTGTCGCTTAACCATCTTTTGCTTATGCTCTGCTCATAATCATTGGCAAGTCTAAAGCTTTCTATGTGAGCATTTTGTCTTATGCTCATTAGCTTAATCTTTGCAGCTTCTCTCTCTTCGTCACTTGTGAAAATTTTATCTAGTGAGTTTCCTACACTATCAATAACCTTATCAATTCCAGCAGTAAATAAACTACTTAAGTTCATGATCTTCCTTTTCTATGAGATAAATGAGTGTTTTAGATAAATATGAGTGTCGGTTCTTTTTCGAGATTTTTTTAAACTTCTCAAATACATCTTTTGGTAGAACTAGATCTAGTTGTACAATTTCGGGTTTTTGGTGTTTAGAGTTCAAGTTTTTTTCCTTTTGCTATTGTGAGCATTATTTTTAGTTTCTCTTGTGTTTGTCTAATCGCTTCGCTTAGTTCTTGATTGCTTAGAGAGTTAAAATAACCCTCATAAGCTTTTATCTTCTCTTTTTGAGTTCGCATCATTTTAAACTCTCTTATTGTTTGCTAAGTCTTGCATTTTCTGCATTGCTTTCGAGTTTTCCTCTTGTTCTGCCCAGGATAAAAGTACACCTTTTTTTCTAAACATTCTTTTGTAAACGTCATTACTGTCGAAACTATCAAGAGGGTGTTCTGTGCCATCTCTTACGATGTGCATCAAGTCTTTTTTACCAACTGTTTTTATAACATACTTATGAGTTAATCCGCCAAGCTCTACCGGTATATATAGCCCTTTAAGGTCTGTTTTTAACCATTGTACAAAGCATCTAAAATCATTCGCTTTCGTTTTCTCTTTCGCTTTTCTTGTTCTGTAATGATATTTTCTATAAAACTCTTCAAGCCATATTACACGCTTCGCATCTTGATCATAGATATTGTTTTGTTTTACATTGAACTTAGTTTTGAGATAGCCTTGAGCTATAAGTCTTTTTAAACTATCTCTTATAGCTCTTTCTGATTTGTTCGTCTTAAAGCATAGAGTATCATTTGATATTTTTGAATATCCATAATCACCGACACATTCGGCGATGATAAGATATAATCTAATGTCAAAGTCTTTGAGTTCTTTGTCGTTGTATAATTTAGTTGGTATAGATGTTAGAGCAGCCATTCATGCTTCCTTGAGTGTATTTTTAAGTGTGTGAGATTGTTCGTGTTTTTCACGGTGGAATGAGTGGCGTTTCTGTGTTTAAGTTTTGAAGTGTTTTTTTTGCTAACCTTAAGCCGTTTTTGAAAGTGTTTAAAAATGATTGTAAATGTAAAGCCCTAAAGTAGGCTAATTTGGACAAATTATTTTCAAGAGAATTTACATTATGGTTCGTTTTAGTGTTTAAGTTTAAGGATAAA
>CAZCMR010000060.1:0-8983 GCA_964499805.1 uncultured Sulfurimonas sp. | reverse complement strand
GGCTTGTTCAACTAACACCAGAGGGGTTAGATAAGTGCTTTTACTCAGATAACGGCTCATCTGCTGTTGAAGTGGCGCTAAAGATGAGTTTTCATGCCCATAGAAACGACGGCATAACAAAACCACTCTTTGTCTCACTAACAAACTCTTATCACGGAGAGACCATAGGAGCTCTTAGTGTCGGTGATGTCGAGCTTTACAAAGAGACCTATGAGCCACTGCTGCTTCAAACCATACAAACACCTGTACCTAAAGATATGAGCATGGAGAGTGCCGATGAGGCAGCTGATTTGTTTGAAGATCTTTGTAAAAAAAGAGCAGATGAGATAAGTGCCATCATAATAGAGCCGCTCATACAAGGGGCAGGGTATATGCATATGTATCATCCCCGCTTTGTAGTAAGATTGCGTGAGATATGCAACAGGTACAATGTTCACCTTATAGCTGATGAAGTAATGGTTGGTTTTGGAAGAACAGGGGAGCTTTTTGCCTGCGAGAAGGCAGGCATTACACCTGACTTTTTAGTGCTCTCCAAAGGACTGACAGGCGGATATCTGCCGCTTTCAGTTGTTCTTACTTCCAATGATGTCTATGCGAAGTTCTATTGTGACTACAATGAACACAAGGCATTTTTACACTCGCACTCATACACGGGCAATGCACTTGCCTGTGCTGCGGCAAATGCAACACTTGATATCTTTGAAAATGAAGATATCATCGAGAAAAATAGAGAAAAAGCAGCCTATATGGCACAAAAACTCAAAGCCTTTGAAGGTTTGAAAAATGTTAAAGAGGTGCGCCAAACTGGAATGGTCTGTGCCGTTGAGCTGCAAGGTTACAGTGCCCAGGAGAGAATAGGGCTGAAGGTTTATCAGTATGGTTTAGATCATGGAGTACTACTGCGTCCACTGGGGCATATAGTATATTTTATGCCACCATATATCATTACAAATGATGAGATAGATATTATGATGGATACAGCACTAGAGGCTATAAAAAGGCTTTCTTAAAAGTCCATCTGTTGTGCTGACTTGTCATCAAGCATCAAAAGACGACAACTCTTTTCCAAGATGGCAAGTTTTTTTGCCATCTCATGCAAATCTCTGCTATATGCATAGACTCCATAACCGCGTATTACCATAATATTTGTCTTTTTTGTTTGAAAATAGTAGGCTATCTCACTTTTTGCCCGCTCATACCAGTTCTCAAACTGTTTTGGATCAAAGATCTCAATAGAGCCTAGTTCACGGTAGCCAAAAAAATCTTTTGGAGTAATGATGTTATGGTTGAGTGAATAGGCAGTAGTAAATTGTGGCATTGAGAAACAGATGAATTTTGCTTCTGTGATTTGGGAATAGATAGAGTGGTGGATAGGTGCATCTATGCTTGCCTGGTTCCATCTGTAGTCTTGTTTAAAGTAGAGTTCTATAAGGGCATGCTCATCAAGCGCATCAAAAACAGCTTCTTTTGTGTTGATAATAAAACGGCTCTGCTCAGTTTTTGCTGAGAGTGAGCCGTGATATATCCCAAAAAAGTCCTTTCGAAACATCGAAAGAGCCAAAGAGGATAGTTTTTGCTTGATATGCTGCTTGTTCATATGCTACTACTTAAACCATTTTTTCATTTTCTCAATGACAGAGTCTAAAACTCCTTCATGCGGTTTTGATTCAATGCCAAAAGATTCTTGTAGTTTATCAAGAAGTTCTATCTGCTCATCATTGAGCTTTTTAGGGTACTGAATGTTGACAATAGCGATGAGGTCACCTTTACCATGTCCGTGAACATCATCAATGCCTTCACCTCTGAATGTATACCGTTGTTGATCACGTGTACCAATATCAAGTTTTAACTCTAATTCACCTGTCAGAGATGGAATAGTTATAGTATCACCCTTGATAGCCTGTGTAAAAAATACAGGAATTTCAATGTAGACATCATTGTCATTTCTGATAAAGTGTTTATCAGGTTCTACTTCAAAAGTTACATACAAATCACCTCTGCGACCACTTTTACCGATGTTTCCTTTTCCTGAAACTCTAAGGCGGTTTCCTGTGTCAATGCCTTTTGGTACTGATATAGTAATCGTCTCACGGATCTCTTCATAACCGCTTCCTTTACAATCTTCACACTTCTGTGTAGCTGCTGAACCACTACCGTTACACACAGGACATGTTTGAGAAAATGTCATAAAGCCCTGTTTCATAAAGATCTGGCCTTGCCCTTTACACTGCGGGCAGGTTGAGAGTTTGCCGTCTTTTGCACCTGTACCTTTACATGTTTGGCACGCTTTTTTATAAGTATACTTTATCTCTTTTTCACAACCAAAAATTGCCTCATTAAAAGTGACACGCATCTCAATATTCATATCAAGAGGATATTTGTCCATATCTGCAGGGTTTTGGCGGCGTCCACCACCGCCAAAACCGCCACCAAACATCTCTTCAAAGATAGCACCAAGATCATCAAAAGCTGATGCACCTGCATTGCTTCTGCCTCCACCTGACATACCTTGTAAACCTTCTTTGCCGTATCTGTCATAGATACTGCGTTGTTTTTCATCACTAAGGCACTGATAGGCTTCATTGATAAGCTTAAACATATGTTCTGCTTCTTTATCACCTGCATTTTTATCCGGGTGATATTTTTTTGCCAGTCTTCTGTATGCTTTTTTAATTGTTGCTTTGTCTGCATCGCGTGAGACTTCTAATATTTCATAATAACTTAGTTCTTCCATAATTTTTTAAATCCTATATATAGTAAAAATTTTTGTGAAATTATACCCTTTTTACAGTTTAAAATAAATAGTATGATGCTATAATCTTTTTTATGAAAATTTTACTCTATTTACTTGGCTTGCTTTTGCTCTTCTCGGCATGTTCAACTTCTTCAAAAAAGCTTGTTTTGCCAGAAGTCGCGCCTCATACTTCTTTGGAAAAAACAACTTTTGCTTCACTTCCGGAGTTTGATAAAGAGAACTTTAACGAAGTACTTCACAATTTTCGTAAAAATTGTCAAAGTCGCACTGCTCAAAAACGTTTTGCATCGTTGTGCCAAAAAGCTGCAAATGTTACAGATGCAAAGGCTTTTATCGTAGAAAATTTTACTCCCTATAAAATCGTAAACAGACCTAGAGATAAGCCAGGCTTGCTAACAGGCTATTATGAGGCACAAATTAATGCTTCTTATAAACAAGACAAAAGATATAAGTATCCAATCTATGCAACACCTAAAGATCTTGTTATGGTTGATCTCTCTTCTATCTATCCGGAATTAAAACATTATAGATTAAGAGGAAGAGTAAAAGGAGGCAAAGTTGTTCCTTACTTCTCCCGTAAAGAGAGTCAAATGATGCCTTTAAATGCAGAAGTTTTATGTTATTGTGACTCAAAAATAGATAAGTTTTTTTTAGAGATTCAAGGTTCTGGCATCGCAAAGATGGATGATAACAGCTCCATATATATAGGCTATGCAAATCAAAACGGACATAAATACAGAGCTATAGGGCGTTATCTCATTAAAATAGGAGCTCTAAAAAAAGAAGAGGTTTCACTACAGAGTATACGAAAATGGTTACAAGAGAATCCAAAGAGAGTTGATGAAGTTTTAAACTATAACAAATCACTTGTCTTTTTTGCAAAGAGAGATAAAGGTGCTACTGGTGCATTGGGTATTGAGTTGACACCTTATCGTTCTGTAGCAGTTGATAAAAAGTACATTCCGTTAGGAAATATGATATACTTACACGCTGATTTGGCTGGAGATGAGTTAAATCGCTTTGTCTTTGCACAAGATACCGGAGGAGCTATAAAAGGGGCTGTTCGTGCTGATCTGTTTGTTGGCAATGGTGTAGAAGCTATGGAGTTTGCAGGAGAGTTAAAAGCTCCGCTAAGACTCTGGATAATAGTTCCTAAAAAAGGTATAAATAAAGATGAATAGTTCTTTGGAAAAATTTAATAGACTAGTGGAAGCACTCTGTGAGTTACCGACAATTGGTAAAAAATCGGCAACACGTTTGGCATACTTTATGATTATGAATGATACCTATGTAGGTATGAAGATATCACATGCTATAGAAGATGCCATAGGAAGTTTAAAAAAGTGCCGTATGTGTGGTGGTATGAGTGAAGATGAATTATGTCATATCTGTTGTGATGAAACACGAGACAACTCTTTATTATGTATTGTAGAAAATGCAAAAGATATTCTACTACTTGAAGAAAATGGACTTTTTGAAGGACGCTACTTTGTTTTAGAGTCTTTAGAAGAGTTTACACTCTCTTATCTTGAAGATATTATTAAAGAGGGTGTTGAAGAGGTTTTATTTGCACTGACGCCATCCATATCCAATGATGCGGTTATTATGTACATAGAAGATAAGCTGAGTCACTATAACTTGAATTTTTCAAAGATTGCACAGGGTGTTCCAACGGGAGTCAGTTTGGAAAATATAGACTTGTTGTCCTTAACACGGGCTTTAGAAGATAGAGTAAGGGTTTAAATGAAAATAGCAGTTTTTGTATTATTGTGTTTATTGTCACTGCAGGTAAGTGCAAGTGCTGTAGATAAAGAAAAGAGTCAAATAAAAATAGAAGATATTCAAAATGACAGATCAAAAGAGAATATGCAAAAGTGGTTAGACGGAAGTTTTGGATTAAAACCATATAAAGATAATTATATTATTCCTCTTGGATATGCAACAAAAGAGTATCCTTCTCATGAACCAGGCATAGATTATGATAACAAAGAAGCAGAACTACAGGTAAGTCTAAAGCTAAAAGTTTATGAAAATCTTTTTGGATTAAATGAAATCTACTATCTCTCATATACACATCATGCTTTTTGGCAGATCTATATTGAGTCTTCTCCTTTTAGAGAGAGTATTTATAACCCTGAAGCATTTGTGCTTTTTCCAGTCAGTGATAGAAAATCATGGTTTGGTATGCGTTCTTTTAAAGTGGCAACTGCACATATGTCCAATGGTCAGCCAGATACAACAGATGTACCAGAGTATAAGGGGTATAATCTCTCAAAAAGTATAAACTTTTTTTATGTAACAGCTCGATTTCAGCATAGTACACTTTTGACAGATGTAACACTGATGGCACCTCTTCCCGGAAGCGCAAATTTAGATGACAATCCGGATATTATGAAGTATCTTGGATATACGAAGGTGAAATTTACTTACTTTATTGATGACCATATGTGTTCTTTGATGATTCGCGGCAATGAGTCAAGTTTAAAAGGGGCTATTGAGGCCAAATACTCTTACCCTCTTTATGCAGATACATATCTCTATGCAAAGATTTTTCATGGATATGGAGAGTCTTTGATTGATTATAATAGAGAAGTTACAAAATTCTCAATAGGCTTTAGCTTTTCACGTTAAAGCAAAAAGCTTTTTTTCATAGCCTTTTGAATGGCTTTGCGTGAGAGCTTCTGTTTTGTAAAGAGCTCATTGGCTAGAACTCCTTGACCAAGAAGCATATCTGCTCCATCTTTATAGATGATATTTTTCTCTTTTGCCAGTTTTAAAAAAGGTGTTACTTTGCCATAGATGGCATCTGCTGCATATCTGCTTGAGTCTAAAATAGCTTCTATATATTCAAGAGGTGCTGGAAGCTCCTCATCATTGAGACCGGCACTTGTGGTATTTACTACCAGATCATAACTGTCAAGATCAAAATCTTCCCAAGTATATGTCTTACAACCAAGCTTGTCAAAATAATCAAGTCGACCTTTTGAACGATTTAGAACCGTTACTGTAAGCTGCTCTTCTAAAAACTTGGCAGCAAGTGCTTTTGCTGTACCGCCTGCACCAAGAATGATGATGTTTTTAATGGAGTTAAACTCACTGATGGCATACATAAAACCATCTGCATCAGTGTTATAACCGATGAGTTTGTCATCTTCATAAACGATGGTATTGACTACACCTATCTTTTTTGCAAAACCACGTACTTCATCACAGGCTTCAAAGGCTGCTTCTTTATGTGGGACTGTAATGTTTGCACCTGAGAGCTTTTGTGCTAAAAATGTCTCACGCAGCATCTTACCATCTTCTAAGAGTGTACGTGTATAGCATGCGGGATAGTCCATCTCTTGAAAGACACTGTTGTGCATTAAAGGAGAGCGTGAGTGTTTGACAGGGTTGCCAAAGATAGTAAAGAGCTCTTTCATTCTTCTTCTTTTTTATCCAAATCTTCTAGTGAGTGGATGAGAGCTCCGAGTTTGTTGTTTACTTCAAGATACTCTAACTCATTTATACTGTCAGCAACAACACCGGCACCGGCTTGCAGTACAACTTTGTCTTTTGTAACGAGTGCGGTACGGATTGTTATAGCGCTGTCCATATTGCCATCAAATCCAAAGTAGCCTATACTGCCACTGTAAAAACCACGCTTAAGCCCTTCAAACTCAGCTATAAGCTCCATTGCACGGATCTTTGGTGCACCTGTCATGGTACCTGCAGTAAAGGTTGCCATAAACAGATCAAACATATCTTTATCATCAGAGAGTTTGGCAACAACATCAGAGACGATGTGCATTACGTGAGAGAAGCGCTCTATATGCATCATATCCTCTACTTTTACAGTACCTACTTTTGCAACGCGTCCTACATCATTACGTCCAAGGTCAATCAGCATCAGGTGTTCTGCCAGCTCTTTTGGATCATTGAGCAGTTCGTTTTCGAGCTCTTTGTCACGCTCTTTTGTTTTACCGCGTTTACGTGTTCCGGCAATTGGACGAAGGAGAATTTCACCATCAGTGAGGCGTACCATGACTTCCGGAGATGAACCGACAATGCTAAAATCTTCATACTCCAGTAAGAACATATATGGAGATGGGTTTTTTGCACGAAGAATTCTGTAAAAAGAGAAAGGGTCAACTTTGATATTTCGAGTGAAGCGGTTTGTCATAAGTATCTGAAAAACATCACCGCTTTTTATCATCTCTTTTGACTTCTCTATCATCTCAAAAAACTTCTCTTTTGAGTGTGCAAAGCTTCCCTTGTCATCACCGATATTATAGACTCTGTGTTTGTATGTATAAGAGCCTTTGAGTTTTGCCTCAAGTGTTTCAAATTTATCTGCATACTCTTTGAGTGTTGAGATAAAAGTTATTTTATGGTTCTTATGTGAGTACACAAGAACAAGTTTTGGTAAAATCAAGTCAAGATCCGGAGTGTTTAGCTCATCATGAAGATTGTCCATAAACTGGCGCAGTTTTGGTTCAAACACCTTAACCATATCATAACCGATATAGCCAATGAAGCCATCAACATAACCAACACCAAGCTCTTTAGTAGCTTTTTTATAGATGCTTGTGTCTATTTGGGCATAGTACTTTTTTAAAAAGTCAAAAGGGTTTTCCTCTTTTATATGTTTTGTACCATTTGCATCTGTATAGATTGTCTTATCATCTTTATACTGTAGACGCTCACGCGCGCCAATACAGATAAAACTGTAGTTTCCTTCACTGCCTCCGGCACTTTCAAAAAGGTAAGATATTTCATTATGAAACATCTCACGCAGGGTAGAGTACACTGCAATAGGTGCAAGTTGATCGAGTGTAAATTGTTTTGAGTGTATCAAAGTTCGCCTTATAATTTTACTAAGAAAGCACCAGGTTCGACTTTTGAACGAAGTACTTTTTTAGCTTTGTTAGCTTCTTCTCTTGTTTTAAACGGTCCAACAAGTACTTTGTTTAATTTGCCTACTTTATGGTACTTATAGTGGTATCCTAAACTCGTTATAGAGTTTAAGAATTTTTTGTTTGGTTCATATTTGGAAAATGAACCAACTTGAATATAATAGTGCCCAGTTGCAACTGCTTTTTTTGTTGCTGGTTTAGGAGCTGGTTTTGTTTTTTTTGTTACTTTTTTCTTTGGAGCTTTTGTTAGTGCTGTTTTCTTCGCATTTTTGCTCTCTTCTTTTAGTTTTTGAGCAATTTTATCTAAGTTTGCCTCTGATGCAGGAGGCTCTTCTTCTATGACTTCAATCTCTTCAAAAAGTGGTTCTTGATTCTCATTTTGTGTATTAATATCTTCTGATTTTCCAGCTACTAAAGTATTTTGTGGTTTTGGAGGGACTGGTTGTGCTAGAGTATTCTCTTGCGAATCACTAGGTCTCATCAAAAGAACAACAATAATAAGAACAATACCAAGTGTCGCTACAGCTAAAATTGTTTTTTTGCTAGAGCTTGAAGCTCCGCTTTTGTTAAGTACGATATCGCTGAGTTCATTTTTGTCTTGCATTGTTCTTATCCTCTTTCTTGCATAAATTTATGTTTATATAATACCAAAATAAGGCTAAACAAACAAGTCTACATATGTTTTGACCAAGAAGCCCCACGCTCTTTGGCGTAAACATCATACGGCAGTACAAGAATGTTATACTCATCTGGCATATCATTGTTTGGAAACATTCTCCACTGTTTTGGCTGTTTTGCTGCAAGCTTCATACTGATCATTTTTCCTAGTTGAATCGCTTCATTAAGGGCAGTATGACCTTTGTGGATATAGAGGTGAAGATGTCCTTCTGTTTTGCTTCTGTATGCTGTAAAGTTGATAAAGCCTTCCTCACGCAAGAGTAGTTGGGCTTTATGGTAAAAGCGTTCAGGATCACGACCGTTATAATCTATAACAATATTTTCAACTTTATTGTGTTTATTTACAAGCGAGTGCGCAACAGTTATCTCACCTTTGATATGTTGATTAATAATAGATTGCGTGAGCGGTGCATTGACTCTTTCAAATTTGTTATAAAAAGTGCGACCTTTATAAGAGATTTTACTCACTACCGAATCACGTTTGATCCAGTAGTGGTCACTAACAATCTTAATAAGTTTTAAATCCATTGCAGTCATAAATACGGCCTTATTTAGTATGTTGGTTGGTTGTAGATGACAAACTTATGCGCTAACTCTTTAAGTTCTTCTTTGATTTTTGCTTGAAGTTCAGTGTTGTTGATGTCATCAAGTACAT
>CAZCMR010000059.1:0-9015 GCA_964499805.1 uncultured Sulfurimonas sp. | reverse complement strand
CATCATGCTATCTATATTAAATCAAGAGCCTAGAATCTTTGGTATTATAGATATTCTCAAACACTTTATCAACCACCGTAAAACGATTATCATCCGCCGTACTATTTTTGACTTAGAAAAAGCAAAAGCACGTGCGCATATCTTGGAAGGTTTGAAAAAGGCTATTGATATTATTGATGATGTTATCCGTGTTATCCGTGCTTCTGACAATGAAGAAAATGCTCGCGACAACCTTGTAAGTGAATTTGACTTTAGTCCTATTCAGGCACAAAGCATCGTAGCTATGAGACTTGGACGCCTAACAGGTCTTGAAATCGAAAAAATCGAAAATGAACTTGCTGAACTTATGAAACTCATCGACTACCTAGAATCGATTCTAAAAAGCGAAGAAGTTCTACATGGTATTATCAGCGAAGAGTTTGATGAAGTCCTCTCTACTTATACGACACAAAGAAGAACAGAGATTGAAGATGACTACGATGATATCGACATCGAAGATCTAATCCCTAATGAACCGATGGTTGTTACAATCACACACAGAGGATACATTAAGCGTGTACCACTGGCAAACTATGACAAACAAAAACGCGGCGGAAAAGGTAAAACTGCCGTTACTACCTATGAAGATGATTTTATTGAGAACTTCTTTACATGTAATACACATGATACCCTTCTCTTTGTTACTGACCGTGGACAGCTCCACTGGTTAAAAGTATACAAAATTCCAGAAGGAAGCAGAACTGCAAAAGGAAAAGCAGTAGTAAATCTTGTAAACCTTGTTGCAGATGAACAGATTCAGTCCATCATTCCTACAACAGACTTCAGTGAAGACAAATCTTTAGTCTTCTTTACTAAAAACGGTGTTGTAAAACGTACAAACCTAAGTGAATTTAGTAACATTAGAAGTAATGGTGTAAAAGCTATTGTTCTGGATGATGATGACGCTCTTATCACTGCAAAAATAGCAGATCAAAGTATCAAGTACCTCTTTATTGTAACAAAACTTGCGCAATGTATTAAATTTGAGATAGATAAAACACGTGAACAAGGTCGTTCAACTCGTGGTGTAAGAGGAATCAAATTTAAACATGAAGGCGATGAAGTAGTTGATGCAAATATCATTGCAAATGACGAACAAGAGATTTTAGTCGTTGCTGAAAAAGGTATTGGAAAACGTACTGATGCCGGAGAGTACAGACTTACAAACCGTGGTGGTTCCGGTGTTATAGCTATGAAGATGACAGCTAAAACCGGTAAAAACATCGTAGGTGTACTCATGGTCGATGAAGACATGGATATGATGGCTCTTACAAAAGCCGGAAAAATGATTCGTGTAGATATGCAAACCATCTCAAAATCAAGCCGTAATACTTCTGGTGTATATATTGTTAAAGGTGACGAAGTCGCAAGTATATCACGATGTCCAAAAGAGGAAAAAGATGATTCAGAAGATGAGAGTCAAGATACTCCCTCTCTAAATTTGGAATAATAGTTGCTCCTAAGAGAGTTAAGATATAAAAATGGAGCTTAAGTGCTCCTCTAAGGATAAAAAATGAAGTACTCTTTGGTATTGATCTCACTACTGTGTATTACTGCGTTTGGTGCAAACGAGAAGAAGGCTATGCCTGAAGTTACACATATACCACCTGTAAAAAAGCCAGAAAACATAGCTGTTCCGAACAACACAACAATCAATGTAATGTATAAAGAAGATGGCGAAAGTACAATCAAACCGAAAGTATGCCCGGCAAAATCCTACCACAAAAATGAAAAAAAAGAGCTTGTACTTACAGAGTCCAAACCGGTTCTTATTAGTGTCGTAGGACAAGGTGTGGCACCAGTCAACACTACTTCACCTGCACAAGCTTATGCCCTTGCTAAACGTGCTGCAACCGCAGATGCATACAGACTTATCGCAGAAAAGGTCAAAGGTGTAAATGTAGATGGTCAAGATTTGATTAAAAACATGATGGTAAAACGTTCGACGGTCAGGACTTCTGTTCAAGCGATGGTAAGAAATGCAAATATCGTTGAAACAACATTTAAAGATGGTTTATGCGAAGTAGAGATGGAAATCACTCTTTCACACTCCGACTTTGCTCGATAATTCTTCTGTTTTCACTTGCTTTAAACGCAGGTGAATACCTTATCTCATATAAATACATAGTTAAAAATGCAATTTTATATAATGAACATTTAGATATTGCAAAAAGTATGCGGCCCTGCAAAGGGGTAGAGGCTCAAATACTAATTTTACCTGCTGGAAAAGATAAAAACTTTCAAGAAATCATCGCAAAAAATCGTGAAGAGTTTTTAGACTATATACACAAGCTCGGTCTAGATATCCGTTCTTCAGATATAACTACAAATAACCAAATAGACTCTACAACCGTCATCACACTAAAAACGACATGCTTCAAAGTCGACTTTAATGATACTTTTGTTAAAATTTCGCATTTAAAACAGCCACAGAATTAGGACTTTAATTGAAAATTGCAATAGTAGAAGATGACATCAATATGCGCAAATCTCTTGAAATTGCAATGAGTGATTATCAAGAGTTTGAGATTGTGACGTTTAAAAATGCTGTAGATGCGCTCAAAAAACTAGATGATAGTTTTGACTTGGTTATAACAGATATAAATATGCCTAAAATGGACGGTATAGAGTTTGTAAAAGAGCTAAACGGTAAGTATGAAGTTATCATTATGACGGGGAATGCAACACTTTCTCGTGCTATCGAGTCTATCCATCTGGGAGTCAAGGATTTTCTACTCAAACCTTTTGATATTGATACTCTCATAGCTGCGATAGAGCGTGAAGAAAAGATACAAAAAGTCAAGAAAAGTTCTAAAAAGAGCAAAAATACAGCAAAAGATTTTTTGGGTACATCACAATCTTTAGAAAAAGTCATCAACATAGCGAACAAAGCAGCTAAAACAGATGCAAGTGTCCTGTTGCTTGGTGAGAGCGGTGTAGGAAAAGAGGTCTTTGCTTCATATATCCACAAAAATTCTCCCCGTGTGAAGAAGCCTTTTATCGCCATTAACATGGCTGCAATCCCTGAAAACCTCATAGAGAGTGAGCTTTTCGGATTTGAAAAAGGTGCTTTTACCGATGCTCAAGAGGCAAAAGCGGGACAGTTTGAACTCGCAAACGGAGGCACCCTCTTTTTAGATGAGATAGGTGAGATGCCTTATGGTGTGCAAGCAAAGCTTTTACGTGCACTACAGGAGAAAGAGGTAAGACGCTTAGGCTCTTCAAAAGCAACTAAAATAGACATAAGAGTTATCTCTGCAACAAATGCAAACCTTGATGCAAAGATACAAAACGGTGAGTTTAGAGAAGATCTCTACTACAGACTCAATACAATTCCACTCAACATTCCTCCGCTAAGAGAGCGAAAAGAGGAGATCTTAGAGATAGCAAACGCAATGGTTGCACAAAATTGTGTAAAATACGGTTTTGAAATAAAAACATTTTCTGATGCAGCAAAAGATGAACTGCTTCAATATAGTTGGCCGGGAAATATCAGGGAACTACTCTCTGTGGTTGAACGTTCGGTTATACTAAGTGAAAATCAAGAAATACAAAAAGATGAACTTTTTTTAGATACGAGAAAATAGGAGAAAATAATATATGAAAAAATATAATGTAGCAGTAGTCGGTGCAAATGGTGCTGTGGGTGAAGAGATACTGAAAGTTTTAGAAGAGATCGACTTCCCACTGGCAAAACTGGTTCCTCTTGCGAGTGCTAGAAGTGTTGGTAAACAGGTAGAGTTTAATGGAAAAGAGTTTGATATCATTGAACTTACAGAAGATGTCTTTGAAAAAGAGGCTGTAGAGATTGCTCTTTTTTCAGCGGGCGGAAGCGTCAGTGCAAAATTTGCTCCCTTTGCAGTCAAAGCAGGTGCAGTAGTGATTGACAATACATCTCACTTTAGAATGGATGACAATGTTCCTTTGGTCGTGCCTGAAGTAAATCCTCAGGATATTTCCAAATGGAGAGAGACAGGAATCATAGCAAACCCTAACTGCTCAACTATTCAGATGGTACAGGCACTCAAGCCTCTTGATGATGCTTACGACCTTGTGCGTGTTGATGTTGCTACATATCAAGCGACAAGCGGTGCTGGAAAATCCGCTATGGAAGAGCTTGTAAAGCAGATGCAAGCCTTTTTCTCATTTACACTTGATAAAGCAGAGGTCAAAGCATTTAACCAACAAATAGCGCTTAATGTCATCCCTCAAATCGATGTTTTCACAGAAAACGGTTATACAAAAGAAGAGATGAAGATGGTCAATGAGACTACAAAAATAATGCACAAAGAGATAGCACTCTCAGCAACTTGTGTACGTGTACCTGTTCTTCGCGGACACTCTGAATCTCTGACACTTACTTTTGATGCTCAAGTAAGTGCAAATGAGGCAAGAGAGCTTTTAAGTAAAGCTCCTAACATTGTCGTAGTTGATGACCCTCAAAATGCACTCTACCCTATGCCAAAAGATTGTGTTGATGCAAATGAGACCTTTGTAGGAAGAATTCGTGAAGATGTTTATGCAAACAATATGCTTCATATGTTCGTAGTTGCGGACAACTTACGTGTCGGTGCTGCGACAAACGCAGTAAGAATTGCCCAAAAATGGGTAGAGATGGAAGAGGGAAAAGCATAATGCTTGAAAAACTCTTCGAGAGTGGGCTTTGGGGCTCACGTTTTATGGTGCTTATGGCGGTTATCTTTGGTCTTGTTGGAGCTGTTGCACTTTTTATTGTTGCTTCATTTGATGTTTATGATACAGCGGCACTTGTTCTTGATACATATGTAAATCATCATCATCCTGAACATTTTCATGAACTTGTGGTAGGCGGTATCATTGGTGCAGTTGACCTCTACCTTATCGGTGTTGTGATGCTTCTTTTCTCATTTGGTCTTTATGAGCTTTTTATCTCAGATATTGATGCTGCACGAGAAGATGAAAAACGTGAAAACAAAATACTATCCATCCACTCACTTGACCAGCTCAAAGATAAGATATCTAAAGTGATTGTCATGGTTCTTGTAGTAGGATTTTTCAAAAAGGTTGGTTTGGCTACATACAGTTCACCATTGGAGCTTTTATATTTAGCACTTTCAATCACAGCCGTGTCTGTTGGTTTATACTTTTTAAGTAAAGTTGGTCACCATCACTAAAAACACTCTAAGAGTGGAAATTTTAATAATTAGGAAATTATATGAGTAAAATATTTGTAGATGCATGTTTTGGGAAAGAGACACCATACACTCCTGTATGGATGATGAGACAAGCTGGACGTTACCTTCCAGAGTATATGGAAGTGCGTGCAAAAGCGGGTGATTTTTTAAATCTTTGCCACAATCCTGAAATGGCTTGCGAAGTTACACTTCAACCGGTAGATATCATCGGTGTTGATGCCGCTATTCTTTTTAGCGATATTTTAGTTATTCCTGATGAGATGGGTATGGACTTGTCATTTGTAAAAGGTGAAGGTCCAAAGTTTTCTGACCCTATCAAAGATGAAACAGACCTTGACAGACTTATAGGTGGAGATGAAGCAGCAAGTAAACTAACATACGTTTATGAGACAATTGAACTCATAAAAGAGCGTTTAGCAGAGGATAAAGCACTTATCGGTTTTACCGGCGCGCCATGGACACTTGCAACATACATGATAGAGGGGCAAGGAACAAAAACATACAATATCTGTAAAAAGATGATGTACTCAAACCCTGAATTGCTTCATAAAATCCTTAGAAAAGTCACTGATGTAGTAAAATTCTATATGGAAAAACAAATTCAGGCAGGCATTGACGTTGTTCAGATTTTTGACAGCTGGGCAGCGGCAATAGAACCTGGAAAATATGATGAGTTCTCTTGGAAGTATATGGTAGAGATTGCAGAGTATTTAAAAGAAAAATACCCTCACATTCCGGTTATTATGTTTCCAAAAGGGATTCCTGCATTTTTAGATAAAATCTATGGAAACTTTGATGTATTTGGAGTTGACTGGTCAACACCGATGGCATTTGCAAAAGAGCGTTTAGGTGACAAATATGTACTGCAAGGAAATATGGAACCGTGTCGTCTCTACTCAAAAGAGGCAACTACAAAATGTGTAGAGGCTATCCAAGAGACTATGCAGGGCAAACGCCATATCTTTAACCTCGGACATGGGATTTTACCTGATGTTCCTGTAGAAAATGCGAAGCATTTTATCAATGAGTGTCACAGAGTTAGTGGAAAAAAATAATATAATCTTCGGCCCCGTAAACTCACGCCGTTTTGGCATGAGTCTGGGAATAGACCTCTCTCCTGCGTTTAAGCAGTGTAACTTTGACTGTCTCTACTGCGAGCTGGCACCCTCAGCTACAGTTGCCAAGCAAAAAGAGACTGTCTCTGTCAATGAAATCATCACAGAACTTAAAAAACATCTCCATGACAAAATAGATGCCATCACACTTACTGCAAACGGTGAGCCTACTCTCTACCCCTATCTTGATGAACTTATACAAGAGATAGATAAGATAAAAGGCAACACTGCAACGCTTATTTTGACAAACAGTGCAACGCTTGTAGATGAGAAGGTCTTTTCCTCTCTTTTACACCTTGATGAAGTAAAACTATCTCTTGATGCAGTCTCAAAAGATATATTTAAAAAGATAGACAGACCGCATCAAAGTATTGATATCGATGCTATCGTAGAAAAAGTCATCAATTTCTCTCATCTTTTTACAGGCAAACTCTATATAGAGATCCTTTTTGTGCATGGTTTGAATGATACAAAAGAGGAGATAGCTAAACTAAACGCAGTTCTCAAAAAGATAAAAGCTTCCCGCATTGACATTGGGACCATAGACAGACCTCCAGCCTATCCTGTTACAGGTGTAAGCTATAAGGAACTTCACGACATAGCTATTGCGTTTGATAAAGAACTGCCTATCCACATAGCTTCAAGAGTGCATGCAGAACCAAACAACAGCTACCATACAAAAGAGGAGATACTTAATACTTTAGATAAACGTCCTCTCACAATGGATGATATGGATCTTCTATTTGATGAAAGAAGTAAACAAAACTTAGAAGAGCTTCTCTTAGCAAACGAAGTCACAATCAACAGAGCCGGAAACTTGGAATTTTATATACCAACTAAAAATCTCAAAAGAAAACGTACAAAATCCAAAGAGCTTTAGATGCAACACATTGAGATTTGGATTGAAGCTTTTTCAGGTTTAGGGCTCTTTCTCTTTGGGATGCTCTACCTTGAAGAGCAGATAAAAGTCTCTGCTGGTCGTGCATTTAAACGCATCGTCCAAAATGCCACAAACACACATATAAAAAGCCTTCTTAGCGGTCTTACAGCCACAGCAGTTTTTCAAAGTTCTTCAGTTGTAACACTTATGGCACTCTCCCTCGTAGGTGCCCAACTTATGAGTTTAGAGAGCAGTATAGCCATCATCATGGGTAGTAATCTAGGAACTACAGTGACAGCATGGATAGTCGGAGTTGTCGGTTTTAGTATGAACATAAAACTTCTCTCCTATACAGTTATCGGCATGGGTGGGCTTGGTCAAGTCCTCAGCAGTGATACCACTAAATGGAAAAACTACTTTGGTATGATGGTTGGCTTTGGATTGATTTTTCTGGGATTAGAGGGGATGAAAGAGAGTTTTAGCAGTATTTCTGAGAGTTTTGACATCGCTTCTTATACTTTTAACAACCCCTACCTATACACACTGGTAGGACTTGCATTAACCGCTGTTATACAATCAAGTTCAGCTTCTATTGCTATCATTCAAAGTGCCCTTTATGTCCATGTCATCGGTTTTGAAGCGGCTGCTGCGTTTGTAGTAGGTGCAAATGTAGGAACAACCATCACAGCACTTCTTGGCTCCATAGGTGCAATAGCCGACAAAAAAAGAGTGGCCCTTGCTCATCTTATCTTCAACATAACAACAGCTTTTTTAACTCTTTTACTACTGCAACAGCTTGTTGATGGTATTTTTATACTCTTTACAGAGCTTAACGATGTCCTGAAAATCGCTATTTTTCATACTATTTTCAATTTTATCGGTGTTTTACTCTGGTATCCGTTTATCCCCTACCTTACTGCGTTTACACAAAAATACTTCAAAAGAGGACAAGAAGAGGTAACACACTATATTGCGAATGTATCAGTAGAGGTACCGGAAATAGCCATAGATGCATTGCAAAAAGAGATTGCACACCTTTCAAACAAGATTGCAGAGTTTGCTCTGCTTATTATCAACATTCCTCCCCCAAAAGTTCTCGATGAGCATATAGCCATAGATAAACTCCTCACTAAATACAACAGTAATTTTGACATAAATTATGAAAAGCTTTATGATAAAATCCGTCGTTTAGAAGGTGAAATTTACACATATACCTCAGAGCTTGCAACGAAAAACAGTGATGAAGCACTCAGTGCTCTCATAAATACACAACTCTCAAAAGTCAACTACCTCTCTACAGCGGCAAAGCTTATAAAAGATATTCGCTATGATTTGGATATCTTTGCAAACGCAACAACAAACGAAGAACAGGAGTTTTATAAAAATATTCGTTATCAAATCATAAAAACAGTAGAAGTCTTCCATAAAGCACAAAACGGAGACAGGGAATCTTTTAATGAGATGGATGAAGTTTACAAAAAAATAGTAGATTCATATGAAAAAAATATGCAGATAATAAACAATTTCTCTAAAAATCGCAATATAAAATCAGATGTCACAACCATAGCCATCAATGATATGCACTCCATAAAAAGCTTTTCCAAAGCTCTCTACAAGCTGCTAAAACTACCAAAAATTCAAAAAAATATGTAAATATCCATATGTAAGACAACTCTATAAAAAAATATTTAGTGGTATAATAAGGAGACCGTAGCTAAATTATCAGTTGTAAAGTCCATGTATAAGGGGTATTAAGAAGTGTGGCTCCGGATACTGGATTCGAACCAGTGACCAAGTGATTAACAGT
>CAZCMR010000058.1:2297-9158 GCA_964499805.1 uncultured Sulfurimonas sp. | reverse complement strand
CGTTTAAACGCAGGATAGCAATTCTTTCTACTACTTTTCAAGTCCTGAAATAATAGCTTTTTCAACATCTTTGATATCAGCTGTTCCGTCAACTCTGATATATTTGATCTTATTGTTTTTAGCAGCTTGCTCTTTATAGTATCCTATAAGTGGTTCAGTCTGCTCATGATACACTTTTAATCTGTCAAGTACCACATCCTCTTTGTCATCATCACGTTGTACCAAATCTTCACCAGTAATATCATCTTTACCTTCGACTTTTGGCGGATTGTAAACTATGTGGTATGTTCTTCCAGAACTCAAGTGTGCACGACGGCCAGACATACGTTTTACTATCTCTTCATCAGGAACATCTATCTCAATCACGGCATCAATCTCAATACCTGCGTTTGTAACAGCATCAGCTTGAGGAAGTGTACGAGGAAAACCATCTAAAAGATACCCGTTTTTACAATCATCCTGTGCAATTCTGTCTTTTACCAGTCCAATGATAATCTCATCAGTTACAAGTTTGCCTGCATCCATAGCCTCTTTTGCAAGTTTACCCATCTCTGTACCTGCTTTTATAGCTGCTCTTAACATATCACCCGTAGATATTTGAGGGATGTTATACTCTTTTGTTAAAAATTGAGCCTGCGTACCTTTTCCTGCACCCGGAGCTCCCAATAATATTATTCTCATTATTTTTTTCCTTTAAATTTTTGAAATTATATAAAAATCTTTTTTATTCTTCTTTAAAACCAAAATCCTCTTCATCTTCGCACTCTTGTGCTGCCAAGATATCTTCTACAAGCTCTTTTGCTTCTGCTTCATCGATATCTCCATTTTTAATATCTTCTAAAACATCTTCCAGGTCAGCTTTAAATTCACGGAGCTCTTCTATCTCCTCTTTTGCATCTTCTGTTGCCTCTTTATTACCGGCAATTTCTTCAAATATCTCATCGAGTCTATCCTTGATATCAGGAATAACACTTTTTGTAAGTAACTCTTCAAGTTTTGCTATTTGTGACATATTGTTGTGTCCTTAGTTTATTATTTGTGTAATAATACTATAATTAAATAAAAAAGTGTGATTTATGAATTTTTATGCAGTAATAATTGGAACAGAGATCCTCAACGGGCGCCGAACAGATAAACATTTTGAATTTTTAAAAAATGAACTTCAAAAATATGGACACGAGCTCTTTGCCTCATTTATAATTAAAGATGATACGGCACTTATGAAACGTACATATAAGATGATAAAAGAGGACCCAAACGCAGTAATGTTCTCATTTGGTGGTATTGGCTCAACTCCTGATGATTTAACACGTAAAATAGCTGCTGAAGTCTTTAGGGACTCTCCATTAGTTACAAATAAACAATTTAAACAAGATATTATAGATAAATTTGCACAAGAGGCCTATCCACACAGAATACATATGGCTGACTTGCCTCCAAACGCAGCACTGCTACACAACCCTGTGAACAATATGTCCGGATTTTCCCTTGATGAGAGATTTTTTTTCGTACCGGGTTTTCCATCTATGGCACATCCGATGCTGAGAGATGTTATTAAAAAATACTTTAATAAATCAAATAAAAAATATCGCTATACACTCAAAGCAAAAACAAGTGAAAATACTCTTATCTCTGTAATGCAAGAGCTTCCTAAGCATATTGAGCTCTCTTCTTTACCTATTTTTATAGATTCAAAACCAAATGTCGAACTTTCACTTGCAGGAGAGGATAAAAAAGAGGTGCTTTTTTATTTTCAAAAATTTATAGATGAGCTACAAAGAAAAAAAATTCCCTATACATTAACATAATTTCTATTATGCCGATCTTCTTTTATATGAAACACAAAAGAGGAGTTTTTTATGCTAATGTGGTTGTTGGTACTTTTATTGCTTTTTGGACTCATATATATAGTGTATCGAATAAATCTCTCGTCTGCGACAGATGAAAATCTGCAGGAAAAAGAACAGCACTACACATTTAAACTATAAAATAAAAGAGTAATATTGAAACCAAAAGATGAAGTAACAAGAAGTTTGTTAATAGATAAAGCAACATGGGATGATGCTATGAAATACTCACGCAACAGATACAAAATGAGTTTGAGCAAGGTTATAGAGTCTCTCTTACAGGATTGGCTCGCAAAAGAGAAGAGGAAACCGCTTGACCACTCAAATCAAGGGAAATTTTTCGACTAACAGTTAACGTGCATAATCTCTGTTTTGTGGAGCACTTTCATCATAATCTAAAAGAGTAAGAATGCTTTTTTTATTCATTTTTCGTGCAAAATCAAGGGCTGTAAAACCTTTCATATCTTTTGCATCTTTGTTTGCTCCGCTTTCGAGTAGAATTTGTGCGATCTCTACTCTGCCATAACAAGCAGCAGCCATCAAAGCTGTAAATCCGCTTTTTCTCGTTGTTTTATTGACATCTTTACCCTGCTCTATCAGATAATTTATCATCTCTTTATTGTCATATGTCACGGCCATATCAAAAACACTCACGCCCTCATCATCAAAATCAAAAATATCTGCACCGTTTTCTATCAGAAGCATCAACGTTTCCATATCGCACTGTGCACGTAAAGCACAGGCAAGAACAGACTCACCGGCCTCATTTGTTTCAGACAAATCACCACCTGATCTGATATACTTTTTTATACCAAGATAATCATCGTTTTTAAGGAGTTCTAACCATTTATTCATTGTCTGTAACTTTATTAAAATTTATTTTTATATTTTATGATTGTACTTAAAATCTTATTAGGAGTTTTTAAGTATAATGACACAAAAAATTACTTAAGCGAGAATTCAATGCAAATCATACAAACAACAGATGCTTTTAAAGCACTGATAGAAGATATAAAAACAAACACTCCCGGATACAAAGACCCTTTGGCTTTTGGTATTGCTAGAGTTGATTTAGGACAGTTAAATGTAGATAAAGCACTTCAAGCAACATACCCTCTTATTAACTGGGATGAGAACTTCGGCAGTGCTGCTATTTTTATCCGTGCACTTGCTGAGCAAGGTATCGAAGTGGACTTTACTCAAAACGAAGTTGTTTGCAACATAAACCTTGACTTTTTAAGAAGCTGTCTCAATGCTTTTACACCATACTCTGATGAAGCACATGGTAATGCGCACAAAAATATTCAAGTTATATCTGCACTCTACTCTCAAATCATCAACAATGGTTCATTAGAGGGAGAATTTAAAGTATGTTTCCTTTTTGAAGATGGTCCTTGTCAGTCAGTAGAAGCAACATACTTGAAACTTTACGCTATTTCACTTGCAAAAGTAGGTCTTCGCGAACTTAACCTCAATGGTGCTTTTGGTGCACTTCCAAATGTTGCATGGTCAAACGGTCAGCCAATAGAACTTGACTACCTTAGAGAGTTTGAAATTGAACTCAAACTGGCAAATGAATATCCTCATATTGATTTTGTAGATAAATTCCCAAGATTTTTACAACACATCATTCCAGCAGACAATACTCGTATCTTAGATACTTCAAAAGTACGTTTTGGTGCACAACTAGCAGCAGGAACTACAGTAATGCCAGGGGCTTCTTACATTAATTTCAATGCAGGAACTACAGGAAGTGTTATGGTAGAAGGTCGCATTAGTTCATCTGCTATCGTTGGTGACGGTTCTGATGTCGGAGGGGGAGCTTCCATCCTTGGTGTACTCAGCGGAACTGACGGTAATCCTATCTCTGTAGGTAAAAACTGTCTTTTAGGTGCAAACTCTGTTTGTGGTATTCCTTTAGGTGACGGTTGTATCATCGATGCAGGTCTTGCTATTTTAGAGGGTACAAAAGTTGCGATTTATCCTCAAGAGTTGAAAAAAATTATGGAAGTAAATACTAATGCAAATATGCAAGGTGAAATCTTCAAAGCAAAACAACTCTCATTTTTAAGTGGTCTTCACTTTAGACAAAACTCTATGACTGGTGAGATCACAGTATCTCGTTCGACTAGAGAGATCAAACTAAACGCAGACCTTCACTAACCTTTTTCAGGCTCTTCTTATAAGAGTCTGATTGTAACTTTCACTCTCCGATAATATTCATACTTTTTAAATTTTTCAATAATGAAGCACTCTCATCATAATATTTTAAGTTTTTACCAACTTCTAAAGTACTAAATATTGTTCTCCCTATAATAAAACGTCCTGCTTTACTATTTTTAAGAGTTTTTATCCCCCATAAATTTTGAAAAACTATCACTTTGTTATTTATCGTTCCTGCATATAAAACGATATGCCCTTGCTTGTATAAGAGTGTTCTAAATGCAACACCATACTTTTTAATCGTCTCAAGCTTTTGTTTATCACTCATTGTCTGTAGTGATATTACTCTACCTATGTTGCTCTGTTTATAAGAGTTACGCGGCAACCATACGCCAAAAGGTGCAAAAAAGTCTCTCAAGGTTGAAGAACAATCCCTTTGACCATACATCCCTCCCCAACCATAGTTCACTTTTTGCAACTCTTCTATGATCGTATTTATATTTTTTGCATTAAATGCTAGTAAGCCACGATGCGTCTCATTTGTAGAGAGTACAGAACTGTGAAAGTATGCTTTATTATTACAATACTTACCAACACTCAAAAAAGTATTATCTGTTTGGTTACTATCAATAAGAGGTAACATCATCCCTATATGAGATTGAAATAAAAAATTATTTTTCTTGTCATAAAGAGGTAGATTATCTTTTAAAAAAAATACCTGCTGGACTTTTTGCCATATATCTCTATATTTTTTAGAGATATAAACAATATCTCTGCTATCCACCCAGCCATGAGCAAAACTTGACTCAACAAAAGCCCATGCCCTGTCTTTGGAGTAGTGAGAAACCAAGATAGGTTTATTTGCCTCAATGGTAGAATTTTGTAAATAATCAAAAGGGAAACCTTCACCGGCTAGTTCTGGATTTTTAAGAAGAGGTCGATATGTAGGAAAAGCTCTTAAATTAAGATGCCTGAGTGTTAAGGCAGCTCTATTGAGTGTGCCATACGCGTTAAAATTAGAGTTATCCAACATCTTATCAAAAAAGCCCTCTCTTATTTTTTGTAAATTTTCACCATAACTCTTTTGGGGAGTAAAAACATTATATGCCCACATAGCCTCTTCAAGTGGGGCTTGGATTTTTTCAATATTCCAAGGTCTAAAATAGTTATCTTTATATCTATCTATAGTTGAAATATAGCCTTCATCTATCCCCTTTGTATAGCTTTGAACATTTTGTGAGACTTCATCTAAATCAGCAACCCTTTCAACATGGACACCATTTGTTGTACTACAGGCAGAGATAAAGAGTCCTAAGATTATAATATAAAGATATTGCAACGAATCCCCTTTTTAGTCAACATCACCAAATCGACTTACAACACGACCGACAATTTCAATGTCATCTGGCGCCAATGTTTGTGTATCATAAACAGAATTATCTGAAATGATATCCAACTTTCCGTCTATACGCTTATGCACACGTTTTATAAAGAGTCCCGCTTCGGTACGAATTGTAAAAATTCCACCACGGTTGATATCAGTTTTATTTCTATTGATAAATACAATATCATTATAGCTAAATGTAGGTTCCATAGAATCACCTGAAACATTAATCGCTTCGATGTTTTTTAACTCTTTTTCTCCACCAAGCATAAAAACAAACTGTTCAGGGATCTCAAGCTCTTGTATCTCTTCAAATTCAACATCACTTCCGCCTCCGGCACTTGCATTGATATCGCTAAAGTATTTCACCATATAAAATTTATTTGTTGCTTCTACCAAACTCTCAGGAGATTGACCATATAAAAGCCAATTGATGGATATACTGCGTTTAGCACAAAAGTCCAACAACTCATTAAAAGGTATCTTGTCCCTTTTTTTCATTGTTGCAAAATTCATCTGAGAAATGCCAAGTGCAGCTGCCACATCTTTATCAAAAACTTTTTTGGGAGCCACTTCACCGGATATAATGCTTTTAATCTCTTCTACTATATCAACAAAACTGTTCATTTTAACCCCTTTTTTCTATAAATATGTCAAATTATACTTGTTTTCAATACAAATGTCAAAATATATTTGTCATTTTGCAATATTTTTTATTAAGATGAAGAAAAATTGCAATAATTATTCAGATTTAAAAAAGGGGTAGACAATGTCAGTTGTAATTAAAAACGCAGAAAGTTTTTTTGAAAAGTTTGAAAATACTCTAGAGATATGGGCAGAAAAAATCTTTTAAGAGTTTTTCTTTTCCCTTTTTTCTCTTTTTTCCCTCTCTTTTTCTCTTTGCTGTGATTTTGTTTTATGGTATCCGCCAAATATAAAAACCATAAAAAGAAGAAAAAGAACGAGCATTATAGTGTCAACAAAAGAGTTCATATCTTATACCTTATCAAATGTAGTGTAATTTTGTCGTATAGCATCATATAGAACTATACCCGTACTAATGGCAAGATTCAGACTTCTTCCCTCTTTTGTCATAGGAATAGTAATATTTTGCGCTTTATATCTTTGTAAAATATCTTCAGGAATTCCTTTTGTTTCACTTCCAAAAAATATAAAATCACCCTCTTTAAACGCAGCCTCGAAGTATGGTTTATCCGTTTTCGTTGTAGCAAAATAGGCATTGTCGGTAATTGTATTTTTTTCAAAAAACTCATCAATGTTTTCCCAGACATGCAGATCCAGTTTATCCCAATAATCAAGTCCTGCACGACGCACTGCTTTTTCATCTATATCAAAACCAATAGGTTTGATAAGATGCAAAGAGGCACCTGCGTTTACACATAAACGACCGATTGCACCAGTGTTATTTGGAATTTGAGGATGTACCAACACTAAATTAAAAGACAT
>CAZCMR010000058.1:0-2197 GCA_964499805.1 uncultured Sulfurimonas sp. | reverse complement strand
ACCGTTCTATTTGCATACACAAAGATCCTGTCTTCAAGTGCAAGTTTCAAAGCACGAGAGAGGACAACCTTCTCCACATCTTTACCCGAACGCTGCATATCTCTCCATCCGTATGCATGATTTACATGAATGACTTCCTGAGCGATAATCGGCCCTTCATCAAGATTGTTATTTACAAAATGTGCAGTAGCACCGATGATTTTTACACCTCTGTCATAAGCTTGCTTATAAGGATTTGCACCTATAAATGCAGGAAGAAAAGAGTGATGAATATTGATGATTTTATCTTCAAACGCAGCAACAAAACGAGGTGTTAAAATACGCATATATTTTGCAAGTACAATATAGTCTACATCTTCAAACTCATTAATCGTCTCAATTATCTTTGTCTCATGTTCAGACCTCTCAAGTCCCTCATGCGAAATCGTAATATAGTCAATACCAAACTTACCTACCAAAGACTCAAGCTCATCATAGTTTGATATAACAGCTAAAATATTTGCTTCAAGCTCTCCCGCCTCATGGCGAATTAAAATATCACCAAGAGCATGCATCTCTTTGGTCGCCATAATAATGATATTTTTCTTTTTTGGTTCAATAATTTTAATACTTGAATTTTGAGGTAACAAAGTAACTAGGTCATCTGTCAGTTGACTCTTGTTTACATCACCGTCTACAACACTTCGCATAAAAAACTTATTGCTCTCTTTATCAACAAATTCACTGTTTGAGAGAATATTCAAGTCATAATTATAAAAAACACTAGAAATTTTATGGACAAGCCCTTTTTCATCATTTGCATCTATAAGCACTCTGTACTGAGCCATTAAATATTTCCTCTCTCTAACTTTTCAACTCTCTCATCTATCGTAGCCAAAGTGTACTCTAAAAAATTCAGCGTCATATCAACTTTTGCTTCGATATTTGAGTTGTTTGGTGCTTGAAAACCTTCAAAAAGAACTAAAAGTCTCTCTCTTATAGAGTTTAGGTAGATAAGCTCGCTATCCGTTGCGTTTAGCTGCTCATCCTGCACTTCAATAATCTCATCTTGTTGGAGCTTCTTTTTCTCTACAGATTCAGTTTCTGTTTCTACTTCCAAATTCTCCAGCGGCGTACCTTCTTCCATCTCAGCCAATGTTGAGAGTATTACATCTTTTAATTCCATGCTTTTAACAACCACCTTTCAAACTCTTTAAACTCTACCTCAGTATCCATTTTTAAGAAGTACTCTTTCATCTGTGTATTTACATTTAGAAACTTTTTTCTCATACCTGAGAGACGCCTAATAGCAATTTTCGCTTCAGAATTATTTGGATCTTTTTTTAAAATCTCTTTATAGATTTCTAAAGCTTCCTCTTTTAATCCCTGAAGTTCGTAAATATTGGCAAGTGTAAGCGTCTGCATAAATGTTAAACCCTATTTTTCTATATAGTTCGCAATAATTGAACCCATTTCACTGGTTGAACAGATCTCTTTTGCATCAAATTGTGCCAAGTCTCCGGTTCTATAACCTTCACTCAGTGCACGTTTAACAGCTGCATCAATTTTATCTGCTGCTACATTTTCATTAAGTGCATAACGTAACATCATAGAAGCACTTGAAATAGTAGCGATAGGATTGGCAATACCTTGGCCTGCAATATCTGGTGCAGAACCATGAATAGGCTCATAAACACCGATTTTGGCACCGACAGAAGCTGATGGTAAAAGTCCGATCGAACCTGAAAGCATAGAGGCCTCATCACTTAAAATATCACCAAAGATATTTCCCGTAAGCATTACATCAAACTGTTTAGGATCGCGGATCAGTTGCATAGCAGCATTGTCAACATACATATGAGAGAGTTCTACTTCAGGATATTCTTTTGCAACTTCTTCAACAGTTTCACGCCACAATTGAGAGACATCAAGAACATTTGCCTTATCGACCGAACAAACCTTCTTCCCTCTTGTCATAGCGATTTTAAAGGCTTGGTGAGCAATACGAATAATCTCTGAACGAGAGTAGACCATAGTGTTCCACCCTTTCTCTTCATCACGGCCTTTTGGCTCACCGAAGTAGATACCGCCGATAAGTTCACGAACGACCATCAAATCTACACCTTTGACTATCTCAGGTTTTAGTGATGATGCATTTACAAGTTCATCATATACAACAGCAGGACGTAGATTTGCATAAACACCAAGCTCTTTTCTA
>CAZCMR010000057.1:0-9413 GCA_964499805.1 uncultured Sulfurimonas sp. | reverse complement strand
GAGAGAGTATTGGCAAAAAGGGCACAAAAGCACTTCGCCGTGATGGTTATCTAATCGCGAATATTTACGGAAAAGGGCTTGAGAATATCAACGCTGCGTTTAAAGAAAACGAGTATATCCGTACTGTTCGTAATAAAGAAACATTAGCATTCCCAGTTTCAATCAATGGACAAGAGTTGAATGTTGTTGTTCAATCATATGAGTCTCACCCGGTAACAGGTAAACTTTTACATGTAGATTTGATGATAGCACAACCTGGTGTTGTAACACACTTTATGGTTCCAGTAGAAGCTGTAGGTGAAGCTATCGGTCTTAAAAACAAAGGTCTTGTAAACATCTCTAAAAGACGTTTAAGAGTAAAAGCTGCAATCGAAGATCTTCCAAAAACAATCGTAATTGATGTAACTGATATGGATGTTGGAGATGCAAAACTTATTCGTGACATTGAGCTGCCTGCAAGTGTAAAATTTACAGATTCAGACCGTGTATCTGTACTAAGTATCATTAAAGCTAAGTAGTTACAGATGTTGATAGTTGGACTAGGGAACCCTGGTTCCGACTATGAATTTACCCGCCATAATATTGGTTTTATGGTTGTTGATGAGTGTATAAAAAGAAACTCGGCAACAAAACTCTCCTCCTCATCTTTTAAAGGTGAACTCTATAAATTTCAAAATCATTTTTTATTAAAACCGCTTACATTTATGAACCTCTCGGGAGAATCTGTCGTAAAAGTGAAAAATTTTTACAAGATTGAAGATGTTGTTGTAATACATGATGATTTGGACTTGCCGTTTGGTGCGCTGCGTTTTAAAAAGGGCGGTGGTCATGGTGGACACAATGGACTCAAATCCATTGATGCTCATATTTCCAAAGAGTATATACGTGTGAGAGTTGGTATTGGAAAGCCTGAACATAAAGGAGAAGTTGTCTCTTATGTTTTAGGGAAGTTCAGCCAAGAACAGGCAGAAGCCTTGCCCTCTTTGTTAGAGCATACATGTGAAGCAGTAGAGTATCTCCTTGCTCATTCACTTGATGACACACGAGCAAAATACTCCATTAAGGTCTCTTAGTAATGTTGGGATTTAACTATATTGCCTTTCATTATACAAAATATTTTTTGATTATTCTTGTGGCTTTGACACTCTTTTTTGTCGGTTTTGACTATATGGGAAACAGTGAAAAACTCTCGATTTCAGCCAATTTACTGTTGATTTATCTTGTATATAAAACATTTTTTGCCATAGATATGCTGCTTCCTCTTGCTCTTGTTTTTGGAATGATCTCTACAAAAATCTTCCTAATCCGCTCAAATGCTCTTGTTTCATTCTTCTCTTTAGGCTATTCGAGAGTCGATGTTCTACGCCCTTTTGTTGTAGTTTCGGGTATCATTACCATGCTTTTTATTGCACTGCACTCATGGCCGAATTTTGCAAGAGCAGATGAATTTTCCAACAATATTAGAAATACGGCACAGTATCTCAATCCGACAAGAGATCTCTTTTTTGCCTATAAGGGAAAATATATCTATTTTGAAGAGCTGCTGCCTCTACAGGAAAAAGCATTGGGGATTAGAGTCTTTAGCGTGAAAAACAACTCACTGAAGTCTATTTTGGAGGCGAAATCGGCAAGCTATAGAGATGATTCATGGCGTATAAAAGAGGCAGATGTTATTACAAAGCCGGATGATTTGACATTTGCATCTTCCGGCATCAAAGTAAACGCAGTAAAAGATTTACAAATTTTGGATGGTTTTAGACCCAAGATGCTAGATCAGGTTTATGAAGGAAAGGTAAACTTTACAATAAAAAATGCCATAGATGCAATCCTTTTGCTTGAAAACCAAAATATAGATACCAGTACCATCCGGGGAGCATTGTATAAAATCTTTGTATATCCATTTTTTGCACCGCTCTTGATTGTCATAATCTTCTTTTTTGTTCCTATTAGTGTAAGATTTTTAAATGTCTCTCTATTTAGTTTTGGTGCCATATTATCTACTCTGCTCATCTGGGGTGTTTTGTTTGCTCTTGTAGAACTGGCGAACAATAAGACAATATCAAGCGAAGTGGGAGTGATACTGCCTGTCTTTTTCCTTGCTCTTGTCGCCATCTGGCAGTGGAGGCGTCACAACAGCAGACCTGCCTGACAAAGAGCTAAAGAGTTGCTTCTTAGGCACTTATAAGCACATTTTAGTTACAATCTATAAAAAATATTTGGAATTTTAATATGATTGATTTTAAAACATTGGCAGAAGAGTATGGTACACCTCTTTATGTTTATGATTTTGACTATATGCGTGAACAATACACAAAACTCAAAGAGGCATTTCGTGGTAGAAAATCTATCATTGCCTATGCAGTAAAAGCGAACTCAAATTTAAGTGTTATTAAACATTTTGCAAAAATGGGAAGCGGAGCAGACTGTGTCTCTATCGGTGAAGTCCGTCGTGCATTTATGGCAGGAATTCCAGCATATAAGATTATCTTCTCAGGTGTCGGAAAGAGTGATGATGAGATCCGTGAAGCAATAGAGAGAGACATCTTGTATATCAACGTTGAGAGTGATGCCGAGCTTCAAAGAGTAGAAGTCATCGCAAAAGAGTTGGACGTAAAAGCCCGTATCAGTATTCGTGTCAACCCAAACATAGACCCACAAACACACCCTTACATCTCGACAGGTCTTCATGATAATAAATTTGGAGTTGATCTCTCAACAGCAAAACGTATGTATATTCAGGCGAACAACTCTGAGAGTTTAGATCCTGTGGGTATCCATTTTCATATAGGTTCACAACTCACACAACTGCAGCCAATTCGTGAAGCGGCAGAGATTGTAGCTGATTTGGTACGCTCACTCCAAGCGATAGATATCGAGTTGAAATTTTTTGATATTGGTGGCGGCTTAGGCATTAAGTATGATGATGAGACGACGATAGAACCATATGATTATGCGCAGGCAATTTTAGGGACTTTAACGGCGCTTGATTTGACTGTTCTTTGTGAACCGGGAAGATTCTTGACTGCAAATGCCGGCTATTTTGTGACAAAAGTACTTTATGAAAAACAAAACGGTGAGAAAAAGTTTGTCGTGGTTGACGGTGCTATGAATGACCTTCTTCGCCCTTCTCTTTATAACGCTTACCATGAGATTGAAGCACTTACTGATTCTGATGAAGAGCGACGTGAAGTCGACATCGTCGGTCCGGTTTGTGAGAGTGGAGATTTCTTTGCAAAGAATTACCCGCTGCCACCTCTAAAACATAATGACCTGCTTGTGATTAAAAGTGCCGGTGCTTACGGTTTTGGAATGGGAAGTAACTACAACACACGTGGAAGAAGTGCTGAAGTTGCAGTTGAGAATGGTAAAGCAAAACTTATACGAAAACGAGAGAGCTTTGATGATTTGATTGCACTAGAGCGTGAGTTTTTAGAGGAGTAAGATTGTATTTTATAGATGTTCAAGGTACGCTTATCAGTGATGCAGATAAATCTCCTATACGAGGAAGTATAGAGTTTATTGATTATTTAAATGACAAAGATATCCCTTATATGGTCATTACAAATAATACTAAAAATGCATCGGCTGATTTTTATGCCTACTTGAACTCTATAGGTTTTAATTTTGACTACGATAAATACCTTGATCCTCTGATGATACTCGAATCAAACATCGCAAAAGAGGGTATTGCCGCCTATGGTGCTCAGAAATTTTTGGATACTTTAGAGTTGATGGGTTACGGGCTTGATTATACAAATCCAAAAACAGTTTTAATTGCGATAAAAGAGAACTTTACAGCAGATGAGTATGCGCAGATGATAGATTTTCTGCTCGCAGGTGCAAAGCTTGTGGGAATGCATGAAACATCACTCTATGTAAAAAACAACAAGCGCTATCCTGGTGTCGGAGCTATTTTAAAAATGCTTGAGTTTGCAACGTCTTGTTCTTATGAGGTTGTTGGAAAACCAAGTCTTTCTTTTTACGAAGAGGCTCTTAAGCGACTGCAACATCAAGATAAAAATGCAAGTTTTGAGAAGGTGACTATCATCAGTGATGATGTGACAGGGGACTTAGGCGGCGCAAAACGTCTTGGTATGCAGACACTTTTTGTAACAAGCGGGAAGTATAAGAGTGCACAGGAGATTGTTCCCTCTTTGAGAGAGGAATTAAAACCTGACTTGATAAAAGCAGATATGTATGATGTTTTGCAAAGTATAAATGGAGTAAGCATATGAAAACTTTGGATGAATGCCGCGTAGCTATTGATGCTATTGATAATGAGATGCTAGAGCTGCTCAATGAACGGATGCGTGTTGTTGAACGTGTTGGTGAGATAAAAAAAGAGACAGGTGGAGCAATCTATAGACCTGAGAGAGAAAAGGCGATTATTGACCGTCTAAACAGACTTAACGAAGAGCAAAGAGGACTACTCAACAAAAGTGCTATAGAGGCGATTTTTTTAGAAATTTTTGCTGTAGCCCGTAATCTGGAACTTCCGGAGAGAGTGGCTTATCTCGGGCCTGAAGGAAGTTTTACCCACCAAGCGGCTGAGAGCCGTTTTGGAGCGATGAGTGACTATCTCTCTTTGAACTCTATTGCTTCGGTTTTTAAAACTTTAGAGGCAAAACGTGCGAAGTTTGCTGTAGTTCCTATAGAAAATTCACGTGATGGAATTGTAGGCGAAACACTTGACCTGCTTGCAAAAAGTTCAGTGAAGATTGTAGCTGAGCTTTATATGCCGATTCATATCTCTTTTGCAACCAAGGCGCAAAAACTCGAAGATATTACAAAAATCTACTCCAAAGATAAAGGTTTCGGGCAGTGTAGAGAATTTTTGTCTGAGCATGGTTTTGTTAATGTGGAACAAATACCTGTAGAGTCTACTGCAAAGGCTGCGATTTTAGCAGCAAAAGATGAGCATGCAGCAGCTATCTGCTCTCACATCGCTGCAAAACTCTATGGGGTGCCGACACTCTTTGAGAACATTGAAGACTCCATAGACAACACAACCCGTTTCGTTATTTTAAGTGACTTCAAAAATGCGATAAGCGGGGAAGATAAAACATCAATCTTGGTGCGTTTAAAAGATGCCGTGGAAGCTGGTTCACTAGTGCATTTCTTGCAGGATTTTGACAGTGAAAATATTAACCTATCTAAAATAGAGTCCCGCCCATCAAGAGACAAAGATGGTTTTGGCTACTGGTTCTATATAGACTTTTACGGTCATATTGATGAAGAGAGAATACAAAAAATAATACAAAAACATACAGATGAAGTAACATGGCTTGGAAGTTATGTAAAGGGTGAAGAGTGAAATTTAATAAAAAACTAGAAAATATTAGTACTTATGAGGCAGGAAAGCCGATAGAACTGGTCGTACGTGAATTTGGAATAGAGGCAAAAGATATTGTAAAACTTGCTTCAAATGAGAACCCTTACGGATGTTCGATCAAGGTACAGCATGCTGTAGGTGAGATAGTCTCACATATGGCACTCTATCCTGATGACAGTATGATGAAACTGAAAAATGCACTCACTTCTAAGTATGAAATAGAGAATGATAATCTTATTGTAGGTAGTGGCAGTGATCAGGTCATAGAGTTTATTATGCATGCAAAAGCAGATGAAAATGCAAAAATTCTCATAAACAGTGTTACTTTTGCCATGTATGAGATCTATGCAAAACATGTTGGTGCCGAGGTTATACGCACACACTCACAAGAGCATGATCTGGATGAATTTTATGAGCTATACAAGCAGGAAAATCCTGATATTATTTTCTTATGTACACCAAATAACCCGACAGGTGATGCTATAAACGCAGCGGATATGCTTGCATTTTTAGCAAAGATTGACAGTGATACTCTTGTCGTGATTGATGGCGCATATATGGAATATGCTGCGTTTAAAGATGCAACGAAACATGTAACACCAAAAGAGTTGATAGAAAAGTTTGAAAATGTTATCTATCTGGGAACTTTTTCAAAAGCGTATGGACTGGGCGGAATGCGTGTGGGGTATGGAATATCAAGAGCAAATATCATAAAAGAACTCTATAAATTAAGACCTCCTTTTAATATTACGACACTTTCACTAGAAGCGGCAAGTGTTGCCCTTGAAGATGAGGAGTTTGTAAACAATTGTATCGCTTTGAATTTTGAGCAGATGAAACGGTACGAAGAGTTTGCAAAAGAGCAAAAAATAGATATAATTGAGAGTTATACTAATTTTGTAACTTTATTGCTAAACGCAGACCAAGACTCTACAGAGATTTCTGATGCACTTTTAAGAAAAGGTATGATTGTGAGAAATCTTAAAGGGTATGGGATGAACGCTATTCGTGTAACAGTTGGAACAAAAGAACAAAATGACCGTTTTTTTGCCCTTACCTCAGAACTATTATAAATTTAATATGAGAAATTAATGGATTTTAAAGTACTTTTTTCGCAGTTATCAGTTTTGTACGCAAAACTCACAAAACAACAAAAGATGATTATTGCTGCTGCAATTGTCGGAATAGTCGCATTTTTGATTTTTTTAGTTGTCTATACTGCAAAAAAGAGCACAGATGAGGGTTATAAAGTTCTCTTTGAAGCGTTAAGCTCTTCTGATGCGGCAAAGGTTGTCGCACAGCTTGAAAAAGATGGCATAGCCTATAAGATTGAAGAGAACAACACTATTAAAGTTCCAAAAGATGTGGTCTATAAAGAGAGAATCGCCATAGCTGCACTGGGAATTCCCAAAGAGAATGGAGTTGGTTTTGAACTTTTTGACAAGCAGGAGTTCGGAGCAACAAGTTTTGATCAAAACATTAAACATCTACGTGCTTTAGAGGGTGAACTCTCTCGTACTATCTCTGCACTCTCTCCTGTTGAGAGAGCTACTGTAAGCCTTGCCCTGCCAAAAGAGACACTTTTTGTTGCGCAGCAGGCTGAACCGACAGCCTCTGTAATGGTTGAACTTGTAGAGGATGGAATACTTACAAGAAAACAGGTTCGCGGTATAAAAAATCTTGTTGCGGCTTCTATACCAAGACTTAAATCCACTAATGTAATGATAGTCAGCAGTGATGGTTTGACTCTTGGTGATGATGATGAACTGGCACAAATGGATGAACTCTCCATTGCGCAGCAGAAATATAAACTCAAAGAAGAGAGAAAAAAGCAGCAAAAGATAATCGACGTAATCGCTCCTTTTGTCGGTGGAAAGAAAAAGGTTGTTGCACAGGTAAGTATTGAATTTGACTTTTCCATCAAAAATTCAACTTCCGAGAGTTATGATCCGGAGAATGTTGTCAGAAGTGAGCAGACTTCAGAAGAAAAAAGAGAGGGTTCTTCACCAAAAGAGGTCGGCGGAGTTCCGGGAACTGTAAGTAACATCGGTCCGGTACAAGGACTTAATGCCAAAACAACAAAAAACAAATACTCAAAAACTACAGGAACTACCAACTATGAAGTGGGTAAAACCGTCAGTACGACAAAAAGTCAATTTGCACGTATTAAAAGAATTACCGCAGCGGTTGTAGTTGACGGTAAGTATAAAACAAAACTTGATAAAGAGTCTAATCCTACAGATGAACTGGAGTATGTAGCACTTGACAAGGCAGATATTGAAGCACTTACAGCTCTTGCAAGCAGATCTATCGGTATAGATAAAGCGCGCGGTGATCAGATAACTGTTCAAAATTTACAGTTTGAAAGAGGAAGTGCAACGACACCAAACGGTGTAGAAGAAGCACTCAGTTTTACACAAACCTACATTGCTCCGTTTGCAGAAGTGTTTAAGTATCTCTTTGTACTGCTCTTGCTCTTTATTCTTTACAAAAAAGTTATTGCGCCGTTTGCTGATAAAATGCTTGAGGTCTCTAAAGAAGATGAAGAACTTAAAGCTCCATCATTAGAGATAGAGGATGATGAGGAAGATGATTTGGTTGAAAAAGTACAGGCTATGCGTAAAAAAGTTGAAGACCAGTTAGGAATGAGTGCCAACTTTGACGAAGATGACCTCAAACATGAAGTTATCTTGGAAAAAGTAAGAAATATGGCTGAAGAGTCTCCTGAAGAGGTGGCATCACTTCTACAAGCACTTCTTACAGAAGAGGCAGAGATACCTGCCACAAACAGCGATAAGGAGAAGAGATAATGGCAGCATTGACTCCACAACAACAGGCGGTATTTGATGAGATGTCAATGGCCGAAAAGATTGCTATTCTATTACTGCAGCTTGGTGAAGATGCTACTTCTGCCATCTTTTCCAATATGAATGTAGAGAGCATTACTGAAATCTCCAAATACATTGCGACAAATACGACGATTGACAAGTCAATTGCTACGGCGGTTCTTGAAGAGTTTCATGCCATCTTTCAGTCTGGTCAGTATATTACTTCAGGTGGTATGGAGTATGCACGTGAATTGCTTTACAGAACTTTGGGAAGTGAAGAGGCTAAAAAGATTTTGGACAAACTTTCAAAAAGTATGCAAAATACGCAAAACTTTGCATATCTTTCTAAAATCAAACCACAGCAGCTCTCCGACTTTATCGTCAATGAACATCCCCAAACTATTGCACTTATTTTAGCACATATGGATCCTACCGAAGCAGCGGATACTCTTCAGTTTTTCCCGGATGAGCTTAGAAGTGAAGTGGCTATGCGTATGGCAAAACTTGGTGATATATCACCTTCTGTTATTAAACGAGTATCTGCAGTGTTAGAGTCTAAGCTTGAATCACTTGCTTCATATAAAGTGGAAGTTGGCGGTGCAAGAGCCGTGGCTGATATATTTAACAGACTCGGTGCGAAAAACTCAAAAGCCACTCTTGCAAATATCGAACAGGTTGATGAAGAGTTGGCAACAAAAATCAAAGAGATGATGTTTACATTTGAAGATATGGTCTCATTGGATAAAGCGGCAATTACAGAGACACTTAAAGCTGTTGATAAAGCAGAGTTGATGATGGCTCTCAAATCTTCTCCAGAAGAGCTTAAAGAGAAATTCTTCTCTGCTATGAGTGAGAGAGCACGTGAGGCATTTATTGAAGAGATGCAGTTCCTTGGTGCAGTGAAGATGAAAGATGTTGAAACAGCACAGCGCAAAATTGTTGAAGTGGTGAATCAGTTAGCAGAAGCTGGAACTATTCAAATGGGTTCAACTGAAGAGATGATAGAGTAAAAATAATGGCAAGTATAATAACAGGCGACTCAATCGAAAAACACAATGTTGATAAGTATACATTTAAAGTAATAGCGATGGGTGCAAAAAATGAGACGGAGGCACAACAAAAATATACTCCTGATAACCATCCAAAAGCAAGAGCAACAGATATTGACTCAAGTGCTTTAAGTCAAAGTTCAAAAGATTCTCTTATAGAGTCTTTAATGCAAAAAACAGATGAGATGTCATCTAACTTTATAA
>CAZCMR010000056.1:0-9899 GCA_964499805.1 uncultured Sulfurimonas sp. | reverse complement strand
AAAACACCACAACTCTGTTCCAAAAACAGTAAAAATAGACCAGCAAGATATAGATGTGTTGATGGATATAGTAGGAGAGATACTTGTCATCAAAAACTCTCTACCTTATCTTGCTGATTCTATCTCTGCTGATAACTACATCTCTGCCAAAAGAGAACTTCTTGGCAAATATGAAGAGATAAGCCGTGCAACTGACCAACTTCAAGATAAAGTTATGGGTATGAGACTGCTGCCAATTAGTTATATATTTAACCGTTATCCAAAACTTGTAAGAGAGATGTCAAAAAAACTGGGCAAAAAGATAGAGTACAAAGAGTACGGAAGCGATACCAAGCTTGATAAGATGATGATAGAAAAGCTGGCAGATCCGCTTATTCACATCATAAGAAATTCACTCGATCATGGGTTAGAAGAGCCGGCAGAGAGGTTGGCAGCCGGTAAAAGTGAAAGCGGTACTCTGACTATAGGGGCAAAGAGTGAGGGTGATAGAGTTTTTATAGAGATAAAAGATGACGGAAGAGGGATAGATGTCGATAAAGTGATAAATATCGCCTTACAAAAAAGGCTTATTGACCCAGATAAGCTAGACAGTATGAGTGAGAGTGAAAAACTCTCTCTTATCTTTTTACCGGGACTCTCTACAAAAGATGAGATAACAGACCTCTCAGGTCGTGGAGTAGGAGCAGATGCTGTAAAAACTACAGTAAATGAACTAGGCGGAAAGATAGATATAAAAAGTGAACTTGGAAAAGGGACAACCATAGTTCTTGAGCTTCCTGTAAGTGTTGCACTTACAAATCTCTTTCAGATAAAAATGGGAGATGAAAATTATGCCATATCTATGGAGAGTGTTATCGAGACCGATAAAATCTTAAAAGATGATATCCAAACAGCAAATCACAACCCATTTATAAGACTAAGAGAGAGCATTATACCGCTTGTGTTAAACGAAACACTTTTAAAAAGAGAAACTTTTAAAGATGAGGAAAATATCATCATAATAAAAGTTGCAAATACACAAATAGCCCTTGTAGCTGATGAGTTGGTAGGGCAGATTGATGTGGTGCAAAAACCACTAACAGGTGTGCTTAAAAATCATCCTTACATAAACGGTGTATCTCTGCTTGGAAACGGTCAGCCACTTTTTGTGATAAAACCAGACTCGTTGTTAAAGGTTGTGTAGTGGATATAACAAAAAAACAACTTGCCTGTCTGATAGACAATGTTATATTAAAGTTTCAAGACAAATATCTTACGAAGTATATAAAAACGCCAGAAGAGAAGTATAGACATGATGTCTTGCTGACTAATTTTTTAGTGATGTTCTTTGACAAAGATGAACAGAGGTTACATAAAAATTTTTTAGACCTTTTAGACTTTTATGATGAAATTGGTGTTACACACAGAGATGCCAAGTATGCTCTTGCTTGTTTGTTTAAAAAGTATAAAAAGTGGGTAGATAGTTGTTTTGTAGCAAAGAAAGATTACTTTAAAAAAGTAACTGTTATCTATAAAAATATTTTTAATAACTACTCATTTCAAAACAGTGTTGAAGATAAGAGTGACAATGATGGTGATGACTTTTTATTTTTAGAAGATATGGGTGTAGACAGTGTTATAGACGATATGCACTACGAAGATGAAGAGAAGATAGCAGCAGAGAAATTTTTTGAGACAAACCCTTTGGACCCGTCTGATTTAGAAGATATTATGCTGGTAAAAGAGGCACTCTTAGATCTGCTAGATGAGCATTTGGAGTTTAGCGATGTCTTTTTAGAAGAGCTTGTATCAACTCTTCAGAAGTTAGAAACATCACTACAGTTTACTTTTTCTACCAAAGATTTTAAAGATATGGGAGTGGGAGTAGAAAAACTTGTATTTTTGTTACAAAATTTGGATGAGGCAAACATAGAAGAGAATAAAGAGATTTTATATAATATATTGGTTACTATAGTAGAAGACTTAATAAAATGGCTAGATACTATTTTTATAGTGCAAAGTGCTGTTGATATACACTATCTTGATGCTTCTTTTTTGGCAAATGTAGAGCAGCTGCAAATCGTACTAAATCCGGTAGAAGATGAAGATGATGGTTTTTTATTTTAAAAAGGGGATGTAATGGCAGTAAAAATCACAAAAAAAGTTCTGTGTTCATTAATTAGTGAAGTTGTTTTACCATTTGAAAAATACATTTTAAATGATGAAGTATTTGGTAAGTATATGCACGATGAAACTAAAAGAGCAAATCATAATATAGCAATAGCAAAACTTGCAATCAGGCTTTTATTTGGTGATGTAGATGCTGCAAAAAAATTATTTATGAAAGGTTCTGAATCTCATAAAGAGTTACAGATTACTACAGCGGAGATGCGAAAATATCTATCGATTTTCTTTAATCTTTTTAGTCAATGGCATCAAGAACATATAAAAACAGATGCGTTTCGCAAAGAATCGGTAGAGAAGTTTAGCAAAATGTTTGCCGATACTTACGAGTATGAGAAAGAAGATGACTTTTTAATGTTTGACAGTGAAGAGGTAGATAATGCCATAGAGGCTATGCACTATGAAGAAGAAAAAAAGATAAGTGCTACAGAGTACGCTTCACATGAAGAGATACTTGATGATGAATTAAGCAGCCTAATGGAGGTCAGAGATGATTTAGAACATATATTAAATATGTACGAACAGCTTGATGCTCAATATCTAGAAGCACTTATAAAAGAGTTGTCAACTCTGGCAAACATACTCTTTGCAACAGTGGAGTTTAAAGATATTGGATATGTACTAAACAACTTTGTATCTGATCTGAGAAACTTGGATTTGAACTCACTTGATGATACAACAAAGGAGTTGGCTTATGTACTTTTGTCTCAGATGAACGAAGATATTCAAAAGTGGATAGAGAGTGTATTTATCACACAAGACGCTGTTGATATTCACTACGCCGATGCATCTTTTATGGCAAACATATCACAATTTAGCATAATGTTGGAGCAAGAAAGCTCTAGTGAAGATGAGTCAGACGATGACTTTTTATTTTAAATTTTAATTAAAGGATAGAAATATGGCATTTATACAAAAAAAACAAAGCTCAAGCAGTATGGTAACCCAAAAGCAACCTGTAACAAGTAGTAGTTCTAGCGTAATGAACCAAAAACAAAAAAGGACTTTGGCAAAACAGCAACAGGTGAGTGAACTCTTAGCCAAGATAGCCGGAGAGGTTTTAGCAAAAACTCAAGAGGGAGTTAGTGCAGTTGAAGAGCTAAAAAGTGCAATGGAGCAAATCGCAGCAGCAAGTGAGGAAAATGCAGGTGCAGCTGAGCAAAGTCTTAGTGCTATAAATCAGATCACAAGAACAACAGAAGTAACAATTGAACAATCAAAAAGTGCAATCAGTAAAACAAACAATGTTTTAAAAGAGGTTGAGCATGCATCATCAAAAGTTACAGAGACTGCTTCGCGATTAGAGAGTGGATTGCAAACATCAAGAGACTTGGTTGAGAAGTCAAAAGATTTGAAAAAAGCGAGTGAAAATATTGGTGAATCTGTCAGCATCATAGCAAAAGTTGCAGACCAGACAAACTTGCTAGCACTCAATGCCGCTATAGAAGCAGCAAGAGCAAAGGAGCATGGAAAAGGTTTTGCAGTAGTTGCAGGTGAGACAAGAGGACTAGCGGCAATAAGCGCAGAAAATGCAGATGCTACAAGAGTGGTTGTATCTAACATACAAAAAGCTATAGACAGTGCTGAAGCAAACATACAAGAGGTGGGTGTTATAGTTCAAAAAAGCTCCAACATAGCACAGTCGTCTGCAAAAGAGAGTGATGAAGTAGTTAAAGAGGGACGAGAGACCATAACTATAACAGAAAAAATATCTACAATCTTCTCAAAACTGATAGATGAGATGGAGGAGATGCAAAAAGGCAGTGAAACAATAGCAAGTGCAGCAGAGGAACAGGCAAGTGCGGTCAATCAAGCTACAAGTGCCATAGATATGCAAGCAAGTGCACTAGCAGAATCTGAACAGGCTGCATCAAACCTTGACAACCTTGCTTATGAGCTTAAAAATTCAACAGATGTAGAAAAAGATGCACAGGAAATTGCAAGTATGGCAGAAGAGCTTGGCAGTGCAGTTGAAGAGATCTTAAGAAGTATGGGTGAGGTAACTGGAGCATTAGAACAGATAGAAAAAGCAGCAGGACTCTCAAATGATGATGCCGTAAGAAATACAGAAATTGGAAGAAATGTAAAAGAGATGCTTGAGGAGGTTACAAACACTATAGAGCTGGTTCAATCAAGAGTAAAAGTTTTAAACTCTAAACTAGAGGGTATATGCTCGTCTCTAGAAGAACTCTCTTCGCAAACTAAAGAGTCAGTAGAACTTGGTCAGATAACAGCAGATGAGATGATTAATGTTGAAAAAAACATCAAGAGTGTAGCTAAAATTTTAAGAATCATAGAAAACACGGTTATTCAAACAACTATGCTTGCAGTCAGCGGTAATATAGAAGCAGCAAGAGCCGGAGAGTTTGGTAAAGGTTTTGCCGTAGTTAGCAGTGATATAAGAAACTTAGCCCAAGAAGCCGGAACAAATCTTGAAAAAATAAATGAAATCATAGAGACACTAGAGGCTGAGACAAGCTATATCGCAAGAGAGTGGAATATAAGTGTCAATACTCAGGATAAGGAAAAATCCCATGTAACAACTCTTGTTTCTGAGCTAAAACTTTTAGTAAAAGATATGCAAGATGTTTTAGAGATGCTTGGCAGTATGCAAAAAGCAAATAGTGAAAATATAGCTGCACTGGATGAAGCTTTACAAGGCAGTGAGCAGATACAACTAGCAGCTGAACAGGCTCAAAGCAATGCAGGTGAATCAAAAACAGCAGCGGGACTCATCGCAAACACTGTAGAAGAGATGGGTAATTTGGTAGAAGAGCTTGCAGTCCTTGCTGATGAACTTCAGTAAGGTAAGGCTATGAAAAAGATAGACACTATCCTGCAAATACGCTTGGGTGATGAATACTTCGGGATAGATAGTGACGATAGCAACCATATACTCAGAGTTCCGCCTATAACTGCTATACCGCTCACACATGAGTATCTAAAAGGCATTATAGTGTTAAACGGAAAAATAGTTCCTGTTCTTGATTTAAAGATGATACTTAATATCGGCAGTGTCGATATAGAAAAAGAGAGCAGCAGAATTATAACGCTAAATATAGATAATGAAGAGGTAGCTATACTTGTAGATGAGGTCATAGATGCCTTTAGTGTAGATGAGAACAATTATGAGGAAAATATTGCTCAAGATAATCATATAATTGGTTTTTACAAGCAAAAAGATGATCTTATTCAGGTTATAGAACCTAGTAATATCATACAAAACAATATGATAGAGAGTTTTAGCCCTATAGAGGTAGAGAAACTTTTAGATGCAACAGAATCTAAAACATTAAACTTAAGTGATACAAACAGATACCTCTTTTTTAAATCTAAAGATGAATTTTTTGCCATAGATATAGAGCTTGTTGCAGAGCTTGTGTTTGTACCAGAAGAGATAACACCGATAGCTGGAAGTAATAGTTCAAATTTAGGGGCTATAACACTTAGAGATGAAGTTATAGATGTATTTGATTTTAATCTTTTGTTTGGTTTTGATGCAGTTGATTTAAAAAGTGAAGCATCAAGGCTTCTTATACTAAGAGATGAAGATAAAAAGTTGGCTATTTGTGTTGAAGATGTCGAAGAGATAAAAGATGTTGATACTTCCAAAATAGACACACTAAATACTTCTTTGGGTGATGATAAGATAGAATCACTCTATAAAGATGGCGAATGTATAGTCTCTATTGTAAGTGCAACATACCTTAGAAGTATCATAGATGAGTTTAGTGTTACTGCTCAAAACAATCAAAACACAGATGAAAAAGAAGAGGAGAATTCCGATATGAGAGAGTTGGCAGTTTTTGCTATAGCAAAAGAGGAGTTTGCTTTTGATATAGAGAGCGTGCAGGAGATTATTACCTATCAAGAGGTTACTCCTTTGCCTGAGAGTAGCGAATATATAGACGGAGTTATTAACCTAAGAGGCTCTATCATCCCTGTAGTCAATCTACCAAAAAAGTTACAATACAAGCCAAACATAACAGACAAAAGCAAAATAGTGGTCTGCATTATAGAGGATGAAAAAGTCGGCTTCTTGGTAGATGATGTAAATGATATAATGTTTATAGAGGATGAGTTTGTCTCTAACTCTAAAAATGCTCAATCACTTGTAAAATCAACCATCTCTCTTGATGGTGGCAAAAGGGTAATACTTGAGCTTAGACTAGATAAAATAATATCTGTTGAAGAATTACAAAATATAAAAGAGGATTGATATGGCAAAAGCAATTTTAGTAGTAGATGACAGTGCATTAATCAGAAAACAGTTAGGAAATCTCTTTGATAGAGCTGGGTATGATGTAGGATTTGCCAAAAATGGTCAAGAGGCTGTTGAGTTTGTAAAAGATTTTGATTTTGATGCAATAACTATGGATATTAATATGCCAGTTATGGATGGTATTGAAGCAGTCAAGCAAATAATGCATCTAAAACCAACCCCTATAGTGATGGTCAGTTCACTTACTCAAGATGAAGCAGATATTACATTTGAAGCACTTGAGCTTGGAGCTATTGATTATGTGGCAAAACCGGGAACTATAACGCTTGATTTAAGAAAACAAGAGGATGATATACTTGCTAAAGTTGCTACAGCTGTAAGTATTCCAAAGTCGAGATTGCACATCAAAAAAACAGCACACAGAAAAGCAAAAAGTCTGCTTGAACCAAAAGATGACATAAAACCACTGCCAAATAAGGCTAAAAAACTTGTACTTGTTGGAGCGAGTACAGGCGGACCTGGGCTTATAGAAGCCATATTAACCTCACTTCCTAGAGATTATCCATATCCTGTTTGTGTTGTTCAACATATGCCTGAAAATTTTACATCAGTATTTGCAAAAAGACTCAATAAAAATTCAGAGGTAGAGGTAGTAGAAGCAAAAGCCGGTGAGATAATAAAACCTGGTATGGCTGTTATAGCAAAAGGTGGCTGGCATCTACACTTTGGTAAAAAAATAACAGGTGAACTTTTCGTAAAACTAGCACCAAATACGGCAAATCATTTTTTCTGCCCATCTGTTGATGAGATGTTTTTTTCTGCAAGTAAAGTTTTTGATGCAAAAAATATACTAGCAGTTGAACTCACAGGGATTGGTGATGACGGAGCTGATGGTATGGTAGAACTTAAAAACAAAGGTGCTTATACATTAGGTGAGAGTGAGGAGAGTGCTGTGGTATATGGTATGCCAAAAATGGCTTATGAGAGGGGCGGTGTTACAAAACAGTTGCCTTTTAACAAAATTTTAGATGAAATTTTAGCTTATGGGAGAGAATAATGGCTTTTAAAAAAAATACAATAACAAAAGAACATATAAGAAGATTTGAGAGTTTTCCTGAAGCTCAAAGTGTATTTGAAGATGAAAATGCAAACCCTGCAGATAGACTAGAGGCCATAGACTATATGGTACAGCATCAAGAGATTTACTATATCTTACAGATGCTCTCTAAAATATTTAAAGAAAACAGAGTTGAAGATAACAAGTATATAGATTATGCTTTTAGCGGTTTTAAGACAAAACCAAAAAGGCAAAAAGATTTTCAAGAGATGTTTACTATGCTAAAGAGTGACAATGCATACTTAAGAAATGCGGTTATAACTTTTTTGCAGGAGTATGGAGATGAAGCAAAAGAGTTTATACTAAAACTTATGGACGATGAAGACAAAGATATAAGAATCTTTGCAATCAATATCTTGGGTGATGTAAAGTATGAAGAGAGTGTAGATATGCTAAGGCGTTTTATAGTTAAAGAGGAGGATGTAAATGCTTTAATGACGGCGATTGATTATCTCGGTGAGATAGGAGAGAGTCAAGATATAGAGCTTTTAGAGGCAATAAAAAAAGATAGAGCAGATGATGCATATGTTCAGTTTGGCATAGATATGGCAATCTCTAGAATAAAAGGCTAAATTATGATAAATGAAAATGATTTTAAAAAATTAGCAGATGTTTTATATAGAAGAACAGGTATAAGTTTAGATATAAAAAGGTTTAATATATTAAAACCAAAGCTTGAAAAAGTTATGCAAAAATATAATTATGATAGTTTTAGAAACTTTTTTCATGACTATAGATTTGATAAAAACAAAAATTTAAAACAAGAGCTTTTAAATACAGTGACTATCAATGAGACATATTTTTATAGAGAGAAGTATCAATTTGAGAGTCTGGTTGGAGATATACTTCACAAACTAGATGCTGTAAAACCAGCTGGTGATACTATAAGGATACTTTGTGCTCCAAGCTCAACTGGAGAAGAGCCATACTCTATTGCTTTGAGTCTGTTGGATGAAGATGATATAATCAACAAAAGGGATATAGAACTAGTAGGTATAGATATTGACTCAAATGTAATAGAAAAAGCAAAAAGAGGACTTTACTCTAAAAGAAGTATCCAGTATGTGCCAAAACATCTTTTAGATGAGTATTTTACAAAAAGAGGCAACGAATATGAATTGGCAGAATTTTTAAGAGATGCTGTTGATTTTCAGGTTGTAAATGTCATGGATAAATTTGCACTAAAAAGATTGGGTAAATTTGATGTAATTTTCTCAAGAAATATGCTTATATATTTTGATGATGAAAGTAGAAAACAGGTCGCTATGAGTTTTTATGAGATGTTAAATCCAAATGGGGTTGTGTTTTTAGGACATGCTGAGAGTATGAGTAGAATAGCTTCGGTATTTACAACGGCAAAAAGTGGAAATAGCATTTACTACATAAAGGAATAGAGATGAAAATAGAAGATAATGTCTTAATCATTGATGAAGAGATAGGTGATGAAGAGATAGAAGAGTTTTCAACATCTATCTCACAAGATGGTTTTAACAAGATACATGTGAAAAATCCAAATCTAGGAGCGAGTATTGTTCAGGCACTTCTTGTAAAACAAAAAGATACAGAAGTAGAAGTAGATGACGAGATACTTGCTAAAGTTTTTGAAAATGTTGTTTATAAAAAAGTGCAATGATTAAGATACTTGTCACAAACAGAAAAGGTGGGGTTGGTAAAACAACTTCAACACTAAATTTAGCTTCAGAATTTGTAAAAAAAGGGCATAAAGTCCTTATTGTAGATTTAGATACGCAAGGTCATATACAGTATGGCTTAAAATTTAAAAAAAAATTTCAATATGGTATTCACAGTGCCTTGTTAAATAAAGATATAAATATAGAATCAATTATTCAACATACCAACATAGAAAATCTTGATTTTATACCCGCAGACGTCAATTACAATTCATCACTTTTGCAAAAGAAAAAAGCTTTAAAAAATAGACTAAGAAAGTTAGACAAGAATTATGATATATGTCTTATTGATACAGCTCCTATGAGTGATACTGTTTTGGAGATGGCAATATTTGCGTCTGATTATGTTATTGTACCTATGAAAACAGAATATCTTGGACTTATCGGTACTATGCAGTTTATAAAAATATTTTACTCAATAGCTTCTAAGCTAAAAACTGATTTTACATTCTTAGGAGTACTGCCGACACTCTATAATAAATCTATAAAAGAGCATAATGAAACACTAGATGAGCTTACTAAAATAATTGGAGCAAATAGAGTTTTTGAGCCTGTTAGAAAAGATACAAAATTGACAACAATATTTAAAAACGGTATTAAACTATTGGATAATGAACACTCCAAGGGTATAGAAGATTACAAGAAAAACAGTGAGAAAATACTAGCTAAAATTTTTTAACTAGGTCGCAGTTGTTCATCAATAGTC
>CAZCMR010000055.1:0-10021 GCA_964499805.1 uncultured Sulfurimonas sp. | reverse complement strand
CCATTATCTGGTTTAGCGGATGCAATATGCGCTGTGACTACTGTTATAACAAAGAGATAGTCTTTGCAAAAAATGGTTCTATCTCACTGCAGAAGGCTCTTGATTTTCTAAGTACAAGAGTCTCTCTTTTAGATGGCGTTGTTCTCTCAGGAGGAGAAGCAACTGCTTATGATTTGGTAGCTTTTTGCCAAGAGATAAAAAGAATGGGGTTTGCCATCAAACTTGACACCAACGGTACCTACTTTGAAAACTTCAAAAAACTTCTCGATTTAAACCTACTTGATTATATTGCACTTGACTACAAAGCTCCAAAAGAAAAATTTACTCAGATCACTCATTCACGCAAGTATGATGAGTTTTCTCAAACACTCAAACTACTGCTTGCATCTAGTATTGATTTTGAAGTTCGGACAACACTTCATGCGGACCTGCTTACTCCTCAAGATATTAACCTCATCATCACTGATTTAGAACAAAGAGGATACAACAAAACATACTATATTCAAGAGTTTTTAAATACGAAAGAGAACATTGCGAACATAACTGAACCCAAACTTGAATTTAATAAAAAAGCTCTCAAAAGCAAGCTCAATATAATTTGGAGATAATACTTTTTTTCTTGATATATATCAATATCTATTTAAAAAAAATCAGTTATTATTTCGCTGAAACTTAAATCAGACAATTTTTGTCTTATTTAGAACAATTAAATTATTCAAGGATAAAAACATGACAAAAATTCTATTTGCATTAACATTCGCATTCGTTGCAGCACAGGCTGAAAACATTGTTCATTATGATACTAAAACTGTAAAAAAACCAGCTATTACAAAACCGTACCACCCTACTACAGACCTTTACACAAAGTAATTAACCTCTTCATTAGGCTATCACTATCTGATAGCCTTCTGCTTTTATATTTTTAATCAACTCTTTAGATGTCTTTGTACGAAATCTTCGTATAAATGTTCTCAGTCTCTCATCACTCGCATCATCTTCCCACAGACTCTTTTTAATAACTCTGTCACTCACAACATATATCTCATTTTCATAGTACTCCAGTAAAAGCTCTAAAAATTGCTTCTCTTTTTTACTCAGTGCAACATACCTGCTCTTCTTATAGAGTGTTTTTTTTGTTTTGTTGTAAATATACTCATCACGCAACTGAATTGTTCGTTCACCAAAACTCTCCTCTAGAGAGCTGATATACTCTAAAAGTTCATCAGGGTCAAACGGCTTTATAAAATACTTCACTACGCCAACATCAATAGCATTGAGTAATTTCTCTGTTTCACTAAAAGCACTCAGAATAATAACAGGGACATGACTATCTATAGCTTTAATCTCTTTTGCCATCTCCAAACCACTTTTTTTAGGCATATTTATATCTGTAATAACAATATCAGGTGCTATCTTCTTAAATAGTGCAACGCCCTCTTCTCCATCATGTGCTATTGAAAATTTAAAAAAATTATCTCCAATGGCATTTTTTAAAAGTTGTGAAAGTTTTACTTCATCCTCCACAAGCAACACACGCAAAGTTTTTAAAAATCTATTTTTCATTTTCTCTATCCAATGGAATTGTAACTGTAAATTTTGTAGTTCCTTTTTTTGAACTGACATCCAGCGAACCGTTAAAACCTTTTTCGCATATCATCTTTGACATAAAAAGGCCAAGACCTGTTCCCTGGGAAGTATGCTTTGTCGTAAAGTATGGCTCAAAAATTTTGTATCGCTCTTTCTCTTTGATACCCCCGGCATTATCTTCTACTGTAATATACGCATACTCACTTTTTTGGGAAACTTTAATAGTTATCTCACGAATCAGCACCCCATTTTCCACAAAAGCATCTCGAGAGTTTTTAAGCAAATTGACAATCACTTGCGTAAACTCATTTGTTATGCCTAAAACACTCACATCTTCATAAAAGGTCTTTACTTGAATCATATCTTTTTTTAAAACTCTTTTTAAAATCTGAAGTGCTTCCTCTATGCTCTCATGCAGCATAAAGTGCTGCTTCTCTTTATCCGGTTTAAAAAAATTGGAAAAATCCTCTATCGTACTGGACATATTTTTAATAAGTGCTTTGCTCTCGCCATAAAGTTCTTCTACACTATCAGTCTCACCATTTAAAGCTGCCTTTTTCAGGGAAAAAAGTGTAAGATTTAATTCTGTAAGCGGTTGTCTCCATTGGTGGGCAATGTTAGCCAGCATCTCACCCAATGAGGCAAAACGTGACTGCCAAAACATCACTTTTTGTTTCTCCTCATTCTTCTTTATCTCTTCTTTTACACGTATTTCCAGTGTCTCGTTAAGTTCTTTAAGCTCTTTTGTTTTATCCTCAACTCTCTTTTCAAGCTCTGCGTTTAGCTCTTCAAGTTCTCTCTCTTTTTTCTCTAGAGAGTGCTTGTAAAATATCTCTTGCGTTACATCATATCGTATAGCAATAAACTCTTCAATATCGTCTTTTTCGTCTAAAATAGGAATAACAGTAGTATTGACATAAAAGGTTTCCCCGCTCTTTGCACGATTCTTTACAGTGCTTTTATAAATCTTTTTTGCTAAAATAGTCTGCCAAAGGAGTTTGAATTTTGAGGAGGGAACATCAGGATGTCTTACGATGTTGTGATTTTTTCCTATCAGCTCTTCTTTTGAATAGCCTGAAATTTTGCAAAACTCATCATTGACAAATGTAATGATGCCATTGACATCTGTTTTTGAGACAATATTGCTCTTTTCAATCGCTTCTTGGTATTGCTGTAACATGATAGATAAATTTTATCCTAACTAATCCCAAAGTATGCTTACTCCATACTCTTGATTCAAAATTGCCGTTTTTGTATAGTTGATTTTTTTACCATACTTTTTACTCAAAAGCTCTACTTCCAACTCACCTTCACTTAAAAGCTCACGTATCTCTTTGTATCCAAGCCACTTACCATATCTAGCCAAAGTATTTTGCCAGATTTTAAAATCACATTTTGACTCAGGTGTCAGTTCATACATCTCCCCATCTTCACTCATCCAGTGTGCATTTGTACAAGCATACAATTTTACCTTTTTACCTCGTACTTCTTTATCACGTACTTCAATCACTCCATCTTCACAATAAGGGCATTTTCCTAAAATCATTCCATTACTTCTTTTTTTCCTATTATAAACCAAGAAGGATGCTCTATAAAAATAATATGGCAATTTGAAATATTTTATTAATTACATTTAAATATGTTACAATTCTCTTTATGAAAAATCATCACAATACACCTGAATTACTCCAAAATATCAACCAGACCTTCACTGAAGAGTTCTATCGCTATGCAAAGCCTTTGGAGTTTGCAAAAGGGAGTTCCCCTTTTTATGCAGATGACTTGCTTAAATACTTCTATATTATCGTAAACGGACGCATAAAAACATACCAAATCAATTTTGAGAATAATAAAGAGCAGACCATTATAGTCTATAAACGAGGGGATATGTTTGATGTCATATCTCTTCTTGACAATAAACCCCATGATATTATCTATGAGGTTCTTGAAGATGTTGAAGTCTTACAGCTGCCCATTGAAAAAGTTCGATACTGGCTTGAGAATGATAAAACTTTCAATCAAAAGTTCTTCCCCTATCTCGCAGCACAAATGCGTCATACAGAAGAGCTGGCAACAGACTTGACACTTTATGACACAAAAGACAGACTTATCAATCTACTCATAGACAACCTGAATCCTAGCAAACGTTTTAAATATAATCTTCTGCACAATATGTCTAATTCTGAAATCGCAAAACTTCTTGGAACTGTAAGACATGTTATAGAGCGTACTCTTAAACAGTTAAAAGCAGATGAGCTAATAGAAACCAGCAGAAGAAACATCAAAATTAAAAACCTGCAAAAGCTCCTTGAAAGGTCCTCTCATATCCTGCCAAAATAGAAAATATTTACTATTTACTCTCTATTTATCAAAGAGCTATAGAATTTTCTTAAATACTTTTAAGGAGTTTACTATGAAAAAATATCTAAATACATTACTATTTACTTCACTATTAACTACAGCATTAAACGCAGATGCTATAGCAACGACAAATCCGTATGATGAATTTGCTAAGATGAACCAATATTTCAACTCTCTTGTTGAATCGCACTTTAGTAATTCAAAATTTAACAACTTCAACTATCCACGAATGGATATTCAAGAAACAACAAACAACATCACACTGAAGTTTGATCTTGCCGGTGTAGCAAAAGAGAATATAAAATTAAGTATAGATGACAATAATCTCTTGACGCTAGAAGGTGAAAAAAAAGAGTCAAAAGAAGAAAAATCAAAAGAGAGTGTTAAAAAAGAGATTTTTTACGGAAGTTTTCAAAGAGTTGTACAACTGCCTGACAACATAGAACAAGAGAAGCTGACAACCAACTACAAAAATGGTATCTTAACTGTAAGCATACCAAAAAAAGAGATTAAAAAACCAAAAGCAAAAGTTATCCCTATCCAATAATTAGTTTATTTTGCTAAAATTCGCATATGAATTCATATGCAGATAAATTTGATAACGCCATCAAAAACACCTTCTTTGAAAAGCTTCCCTTAAATGAACAAGAGTTCATAAAGGAGCAGGCTTTTCATTACAAGTTTTCCAACCAAGAGATAAAACAGATCATCAATATTTCCCGTGACTTAGGGATGTGGAACGAAAAGAGAATTATTGCTCTCTTCCCAGACCACTCTCAACGCAAAGTTGTCTATTCTCGCTTAATAAAAGCCTATAAAGAGATACGGGATAAACCAAACTCCTATGAGAACTTTACCCTGAAAAATATTCCGCAAGAGCAAAAATTCACTTTTAAAGTAGCTCCAAAAGAGGGATTTGGACTGGGACTTTGTCCTGTTGCCTCAGAGAAAACACGCTGCTGCAACCTCCTGACACTTGATGCGGTTGAGAGCTGTGGTTTTGACTGCTCCTACTGTTCCATCCAAAGTTTTTACAATCAAAACACTATTACCTTTGACAGCAGTTTTAAAGACAAACTCCTCAATCTCAATCTTGATAGAAACAAGACATATCATATCGGCACCGGGCAGGCAAGTGACTCACTTATGTTCGGAAACAGAGAGGGTGTTCTTGATGCACTCTTTGCCTTTGCAAGAAACAATCCAAATGTCATTTTAGAGTTTAAAACAAAATCAGATAACATCAAGTATCTTCTTGAAAATGATGTACCTAAAAACATACTCTGTACCTGGAGCCTCAACACTCCTACAATAATTGAAAATGAGGAACACCTTACAGCATCACTTGAGAAGCGTATAAACGCAGCACGTGCATTAGCTGACAAAGGTGTAAAGGTAGGATTTCATTTTCACCCTATAGTGGAGTATGTCGGTTATCTTGACGAGTATCAAAAAATATATGAAAAACTTATACTACAATTCAAACCATCAGAGGTTGCACTTGTGAGTTTTGGGACACTTACTTTTATAAAACCTGTCATAAAACAGCTTCGTGGACGTGAATTTCATACAAAAATCACACAGATACCGCATGAAGATGCAAGCGGCAAGACCTCCTATCCAGAAAGTACGAAAGTAGAGATGTTTAAACACGCTTATGAGAGTTTCAAAGCATGGCAGGAGGGAGAAGATAAAGTATTTTTCTATCTCTGCATGGAGGAGCATCACATGTGGGCAAAAACATTTGGCTACCAATACTCTACAAATAATGACTTTGAGCAGGCAATGCTCAGTGCCTATTGTAAAAAAATAGGTCAACAATATTTAATTTAGGATAATTATGAATACAAAAAAGAATTATTTTCTATCACAGCCGCATCAGCCTTTTTTTATTTTGGGTATTGTAAACGCAGTAGTTATGATGCTGCTCTTTGCACTCAACTACAAAGGTGTTCTTTCACTGCATCTTGATGCACTGACCCTACACAGCTACTCTCTCATATATTTGGTCTTTACAAACTTCTTTACAGGCTTTTTGTTTACGACATTCCCCCGTTTTAACCAAACAAAGGTTATACAAAAGAGCTACTACACAAAGCTTTTCTATGCAAACGCAGCTGCTTCTCTTCTTTTCGTTATAGCTCTATTCCTCTCCAAAGAGTTAATAGTTGTAGCAATGCTCACTGCGTTTATAGCACACTTTTTTATCATATTCAAACTGACAGCTATATATAAAAATTCACAATCCCCAGACAAACGAGACTCTTTTTGGATACTCGGAGCCAACCATCTTGGACTCTTCTCTCACCTTTTATTTATAGTAAGTCTCTATATTCCAAGCCTCTTAAACGCAGCGATAAACATCGCTTTTTATCTCTATCTGATATTTTTGGCATTTAGCGTAGGACAAAGAATGATTCCTTTTTTCTCACACTCTTTTGCTGAAAAAAGTAGATATTTTATAGAGATTGTTTTTGCTCTGTTTGTCCTAAAATCACTCTTTAGTACAAGCGGCTTGATAGGAATTGAACTTATAATAGATATAGTTTTAGCTCTCTATCTCTTTAGAGAATTTTACTCTTGGCAGTTCCATCCTTTAGAGTCTCCTGCAATTTTATGGGTTCTACATCTGGCGCTCTTTTGGCTCCCTCTTGCATTTGCTCTCTCCGCCATAAGCTTAACTGCAGAAATATTTTTAAACACCTCTTTTTACTTTTTAAATATTCATCTGCTCGCTCTTGGTTTTCTTACAACTGTTCTTATAGGCTTTGGAACACGTGTAACACTCGGACATGCCGGTATGCCTCCCCAAGCAGATAAATTTGCAAGAAACATCTTCTTTTTTATACAGGTAGTTGTACTGCTACGTTTACTCTACAGTCTTAACATTGCATTTGGATGGGGTGCAGAGTTTTTGTTTGATATCTCATTTACAGCATGGCTTCTGCTATTTCTCCTCTGGGGTGGTAGATATGCTAAAATATTAATCTTTGGACGCAAACTTCATAGCACTACATAAAAAAAATATGGGTATAATTACTCAAAAATATTATTACGGAATAACCATATGAATAAAGAGATATCCCCTTACCTAGAGTTAGGAAAAATAAACAGACTACGCGTTGACAGAGAGACACCTCACGGTGTTTTTATAATGGCACAAGATGGCAATGACGTACTTCTGCCTGCAGCCTATACAACAGAAGATATGGTAGAAAATTCACTTGTTGATGTGTTCTTATATACTGATTCTGAAGATAGACTCATTGCAACAACACTGACACCAAAAGCTATGCTTGATGAATTTGCACTCCTTGAAGTTGTCGATACCGCTCCTTTTGGTGCATTTTTAGACTGGGGCTTGCCAAAAGATCTACTGGTCCCTATCAAACTGCAAAAAACTCCTTTTACCATTGGAGAGAAGCGTTTTGTGAAAGTTGTTTATGATGAACGTACACACAGACTTGTCGGCAGTGAAAAGCTTGGTGATTTCTTTGAGCGAAAAGTCAAAGATTTAGCTGTAAACAAAGAAGCAGATATTTTAATTATTGCTAAAACCCCTTTAGGTTTTAAATGTATAGTCAATGACAAATATGAAGGACTTATCTATCATAATGAAATCTTTGAGCAGATAGAACTCGGAGATAAAAAAACTGCTTACGTTAAAACAGTAAGAAAAGATGGTAATATTGACCTCACATTACGAAAACCAGGAAGTAAAAAAAGTGCAAGCGCAAGTGAAAAAGTCTTGGAACTACTCAAGCAGAACAAAGGTATCATGCCCTATAACTATAAAAGCGATGCGGAGCTTATCAAGCAGGCATTCGGCTTAAGTAAAAAAGATTTTAAACGTTCTCTTACCAAACTTCAGGATGATGGAAAAATCGAAGTAAAAGATACCGGTATCTATCTCAAGAAGTAGACTATGGCTAAAAAGAAAAAGAGTATTGACCTCAGAGACAAAAATCTGGAATTTACTCAAAACAGCACTACATACAAGCTTCTCTTTTTCAAACCTGAAAGTATGACACTTGATGTAGTCCGTTATGAAAACGGTACTAAAATTGATGAATTTAATCTCCCTTTTGCACATATACCAAAAGCTATGAAAAAAATTATTAAACCTAAGTAGATGGATAGAGTATGAATGAAGAACAGATTAACCAAGCAGCAAGTGGCGGTGATTTTTACATCTGGATTGTAATGTTTGGTATTTTAGTTGTCGGTGTAGGTTATCTTGCCTGGATAAATAGAAATATTGAAAGATAGTACCCAATATTAGCGGGTACCAAATGTATAAACTTAAGAAATCTCTCTTAAAGATATACATGGAGAATCGTAAGAAAGATTATATAGTTAAATTGTTACAATAGTATTAACATAACTTAACAACTTAAAAAGGAGATATAAATGTCAGAAATTAAAAAATGTAGCTCACTGCAAGAAGTCAGAGATGAGATTGATATAATAGATGAGCAATTGGTTGATTTGATCTCCAAAAGAAGTCATCTTATCAGACAAGCTGCTGCGTTTAAAAACTCTGTAGATGAAGTAAAAGCTCAAGACAGAATCGATGATATTATGCAAAAAGTAAGAACTAAAGCAATAAGTTTAAATATCAATCCAAATATGATTTCTGAACTGTTTCAAATTATGATTGATGAAATGGTGGAAACAGAGATTTCTGAGTTTAGAAATGGAGGAAATTTCTAGTATTATAAAAGAGGCTCTGGCACTAAATGCCGACACCACCGTTGCTAAAGCAAAAGTGTGGTGCAACATTACATTATCTATTTGTATCTGTAAGTGATACGACCTTTATCAAGTGAGTAAGGTGTAAGTTCAAGTTTTACTTTATCACCTGGAAGAATTTTAATGTAATGCATTCTCATTTTTCCAGCAATGTGACATAAAATAATATGTCCATTTTCTAATTCAACACGAAAAGTTGCATTTGGTAAAGCTTCAATAATCTTACCATCAACTTCAATAACATCAGCTTTTGCCATTATAAGTCCTTTGTTTCTCTAAGCAAGAGATAAAATTTCAGCTTTACCGCCGACAACTGCGACAGTATGCTCATAGTGTGAACCGCGTAAACCATCGGTACTAACAACATCCCAGCCATTCTCTAAGATAATAGGCTTTGACTCTTTTTGACATATCATAGGTTCCAAACAAAAAACCATTCCATTTTTAATCTTAGGCCCCGCTTTTGGGTTATTTCCTTCGAGATAGTTCGGAATTTCCGGTTCTTCATGTGGTTTTTTACCGATACCATGCCCACAAAAGTTTCTCAACGGTACAAAACCACGTTCAAGTATAAACTGCTCCATCATATATGAGAGTTCTTTAAAACGCATACCATCTTTAATATTTTCAATCGCATAATACAATGTATCTTTTGCGCATGCAATCAAAGCTTTATCCTCTTGTGAAATTTCACCAACGCCGACACTCACTGCAGCATCACCAAACCAGCCATCAAGTTCTGTACCGATATCATATCCGATTACATCACCCTCTTGTAGCTTATAATCAGAAGGGATACCATGAATGATAACTTCGTTAAGTGAGGTACATACTGCGTTTGGAAAGCCGTACAGCCCTTTAAAAGACGGTTTAGCACCATGGGCACGGATATAATCCTCAGCCATAGCATCCAACTCTTTTAAACTCATACCGACTTTTGTATTTTCTTTAAGAAGATCAAGTGCGCCGCCAACAATTTTGTTAGCTGCGCGAAGTTTTTCAATTTCTTGAGGTTTTCTAAGTGCAATAGCCATTGCTATAAACCAACCGCACTTAAAGTTTCATATTTACTCATATAAATCTGAGCTTCAATTTTTCTCATCGTATCAAGTGCAACCTGAACAACGATTAGAACTGCAGTACCACCAAAGAAGAACGGTACACCCATTCCTTTAATAATCATAAACGGAAGTGTAGCTACAAGTCCAAGATAGAGCGCACCGGTAAAAGTCAATCTACTCGCTGTCTCATTCAAGAACTCTTTTGTAGCTTCACCCGTACGGATACCAGGTATAAATCCACCCTGACGTTTAAGATTATC
>CAZCMR010000054.1:0-10233 GCA_964499805.1 uncultured Sulfurimonas sp. | reverse complement strand
TGTTAATAGCTTCTAGAGAGTGTGTTTTTTCTTTGACTCTGTCTTCAAGATGAAGGTTTAACTCACGCAATGAGTCTTTTTGCTTGGCAATCGTTCTTACCATCTCGTTTGCATAAGTAACCATATATTTAAAGTCTTGAAAAAATATCTCTTTGGGATCTATTAGCTTCTCTTCATGCGCAGCTTTTTCAAAAAAGTCTAAAAACTTCTCTATATCACTTTGTAGAATCATATTTAAAATCTTATAAAATCCAAATGCTATGGCAAAGATAATAAAAGAGAGTGTCATAATTGCAAGCACTGTTTTAATAAGCAGCGTTTTTAACTTTTGCTTGTTCTCTTGAATAAGTTCACTGTTGACTTGCTTGTCAGATTGAGCCACAACACTTTTATGCAATGCCAACTCATAATCTTTGTACATCTCATTCACAAGCAAAGAGACAAAAACCAAACTAAAGAAAAATATGACAATAATTGTTAGTATATTGGCTCTTTTTATTGTCATATTTTTAAAAAATGAGTATCTTTTCATAGAGTGATTATACTAAGATTTAAAAAATTTAACTATAATTGTAAAAATTAAAAATAAAAGGTTTTAAAATGTTTGGAAGAAGTCCAGAACTCAAAGAGTATAATTTAAGCGAAGATGAATTAGCAAAACTACAGTATGCAAAAATTGCTACAAATAAAGGAGATATTTGGATCAAACTTTATCCGCAAGAGACTCCAAATACAGTTGCGAACTTTGCACACTTGGCACAAAGCGGTTTTTACAATAACCTTAGTTTTCACCGTGTGATCCCTGGATTTATGGCACAAGGCGGATGTCCGGATGGTACTGGTGCTGGTGGACCTGATTGGGCTATTGCATGTGAGACTGACAAAAACACTCACAAACATGTAAAAGGAACTATCTCAATGGCTCACGCAGGACCAAATACAGGCGGAAGCCAGTTCTTTATCTGTTTTGTTGCATGTCCACATTTAGATGGTGTACATACTGTTTTTGGCGGTATTGAAGAGAATGATGCTGAGAGTTTTTCTGTACTTGATTCTATTGAAGGTCAAGATGAGATTAAATCTATAGAAATTTTTGAAAAAAGAGATTAATCTTATAATTTAAAAATCTCTTTTCAAGCCTACAAAAGTGCTGCTTTTGTAGGCTTTGCAAAAAGATACCCCTGAAAAAGACAACATCCGATGGATTGTAGTTTTTCAAATTGCTGCTGCGTTTCAACACCCTCTGCTATAACATCCAAACCAAATTTTTGTCCTATTGAGATAATTGTCTGTGTAATAATCTCATCATTCTCATCTACACACAGATCATCTATAAAAGATTTGTCAATTTTCAGTTCATCCACTGGAAGTTTCTTCAGATATGCCAACGAAGAGTAGCCCGTTCCAAAATCATCAATAGAGAGAGAAATGCCTAGTGCTTTTAATTTATGAAGCTTTTCAACTGTATATTCAAAATTCTCAATTAAAACACCTTCCGTCAATTCAAGCATTATCAAACTGCTATCAACATTATACTTATGTAAAATAGTTTGTAACGTTGGAATAAAGTTCTCTTCTTCAAACTGTTTTGAGCTGACGTTGATTGAGACTCTCCACGCTTTTTTCTCTTCATTCTCGCTCCAGATTTGAATCTGTTTTATTGCCTCTTCTAGTATCCATGCTCCTAAGTGAACTATAAGCCCACTCTCCTCCGCCAAAGGAATAAATTCTGCCGGTGATATAATCCCTTTTTGAGGGTCTATCCAACGTACAAGTGCTTCAACACCTAAAACTTTTTTACCTCTTTCATAAGAAATCTGCTTTTGGTAATAAAGCTCTATATTGTTATTTTCTATAGCTTCTCGAAGATTATCTATAAGCGATATCTTCTTCTCCATAAGCTTTTGTAATTGAGGGTTAAAAAATTCAAACCTGTTTTTACCGCCTGATTTTGCATTGTACATTGCACTATCTGCATATTTCATCAACTCATCCATAGAAAAAGAGTCATCATTAAAAAGTTTTATCCCTGCACTTGCACTGATTCTAAAAATATTCTCTTCGACATAATAGGGCTGTTTCAGTTTGTCTAAAATTTTCTCAGTAACAACCACTACATTACTGATAACATCTTTTCTATCTGCTACATTTGTTTCAATTAAAATAACAAACTCATCCCCGCCTAAACGGGCTACAACATCATTTTTTCTTACAGAGTTTGAGAGACGCTTTGCCGTCTCTATCAAAACTTTGTCTCCTACACTATGTCCCACTGTGTCATTTACCATCTTAAAGTTATCCAGATCAACAAAAAGCAAGGCATGATACATCCCCGTCCTTTTGCTTCTGTTGATTGCCTGGGAGATATACTCCTTAAAAAGTGCTCTGTTTGGTAAAGATGTCAATATGTCATAGTGTGCGAGCTTGAGAATTTTCTGTTCATACTTTTTTCTTTCTGTTATATCTATGATGGCAGAAACACGTATTTGTTCTCCGGCCAAGGTGACATTATATCCTCGCAGCAGAGCAGGAAAAGTAGAACCGTCTTTTCGTTTTATATTGGCTTCATAAGGTTCTTGAACACTGTTTTGCATATATTTTTTGACAGTCTCAATGGAATCTTCAGCGATAAAGTCCAAAGCACGCATCCCCACCATCTCACCTTTTGAATAACCAACAAGTCTGGATGCAACCTGGTTGACTAATTTACATCGCTTCTCTTTATCAAATATAAATATACCTTCAATCGTTGCATCAAGCAGTGCTTCAAAAGAGGCTACAGCATTATCCTTCTCATCGAGCAACTCTTTTTGCAGCTGTTGCTGCTGTGTAATATCTATACCGACTTGAATTTTAACTTTTCTACCATTCTCCCATAAAGCGATTCTGTCATTGAAAATATAGTGTCTGCCATTTATAGAGTTGATATTTTCCCACTCAAAAGTATCTCCTACTTCAAGTTCTCTTTTACTACTTTTATTTATAGAGCAAAATGAACAAGGAGAAGATTCATCTTTTTGTAAAACCTGATAACAGATTTTTCCTAAGATATCTTCCCCAAACTCCTCTTTACACTTTTTATTTACGTAAACAAGTTCATAACTTTCCAAATCAATAACATAGACAAGCACACCCGTGTCATTAATTATCATATCCATTGATTTAAACAAGTTATTTTCAGTCATTTTTATAATCTTTTTGTATAATTTCCATATACAATGATTATAGGCTAAAGAGAATAAAAGTAATCTAAATCTTTGTTATAATTCCGACAAAAAAAGGCTTCCTATCTTAGTCCATATATGTTGCAGTGTTGATAGCCATTTCTTTTTAGAAAAGCTACAAAATGATTTTCCAGATGAGAAACTAACCGGTTTTTTCTATGACCCAAATATCCATCCCTACTCAGAGTACCAGCTGCGTTTACTCGATGTCAAACGCAGCTGTAAAAAACTCGGCATAGACCTGCTTGAGGGAGAGTATGACTTTGAAAACTGGATGCAGGCTGTCCGGGGGCTTGAAAATGAACCCGAAAAAGGTGCACGGTGTGAGGTCTGTTTTGACAAACGTTTCAGTGTCAGTGCAAAAAAGGCACTTGAACTCGGTGAAAAAAAGATAACGACAACCCTTCTTGTTTCTCCTCTTAAATCACAAGAACAACTTAAACGTGTCGGTGATGAGTTCTATAAAAGTCACGGGGTAGAGTTCATCGCAGTCGATTACAGAAAAGGCGGCGGTTCACAGGACCAAAGCCGTGTGACAAAAGAGCAGCAGCTCTATCGTCAGGACTATTGTGGTTGTATCTTTGGTCTTACAATGCAAAGAGAACAGCAGGATAAACTTATGGATGAGATGTTCTCGCCTATCTCAGGAGAGACACTCCCCGCTTCCATCGAGGAACGTTTGGAACTGTATAACAAACGCAACAGACTTGAGGATGAAGGTATAGAGTATAAAATCATCAAACAAAAGTTTTTAAACTACCGACAATTCAGTTTCAAAGTTCTCCTAGGTAAAAGAGATGTTTTGGATGCTTATGCTCTGAGCTACTCAACACTTCCTCGAAAAAGGGCACAGGGACGTGTGGAATTTTCACATGATAATATCAGCTATTTTAATCGTGAAGAGATAAAATTTCTAACAAGAGAGACATTTAATAAACTTACAAAGAGTGATTATTCTTGCATAAAAAAGATTATTTATAATCCTTTGAGTTTTGAAAAAGAGCAGGAGCTTCGTCATACAATTTCAGGCTCAAATTATGACTTAACTCCAATCATTATCCTCGAAGAGATACCACAAACAAAACTCACTATCACTTTAGATGCAAAAATCTACGAAGATACAAAAGAAAAAATAATAAAACTTTCATAAAGCATTAGTGATGCCCATTATCTTTTCTTAACAATAAATTAGTTAAAATATCAAAAATTTATTGTTACAAAGGTTTACATTCATGCTTTTAGATGTTGTTGAAATTCAAAAAATATTACCACACCGTTATCCATTTTTACTTGTTGACAGAGTGACGGATATGACCAAAGGTGAATCAATCACTGCATACAAAAATGTCTCTATCTCAGAACCTGTTTTTCAAGGGCATTTTCCGGGACATCCAATCTACCCTGGAGTAATGATCTTAGAAGGTATGGCTCAAGCTGGTGGTGTTTTATCATTTTTAAGCATGGGTGATCTTACTGAAGAAGAGATCGCGAACAAAGTAGTTTACTTTATGAGTATTGACAAAGCAAAATTCAGAACACCGGTTCGTCCTGGTGACAGACTTGAGTATAGAATCTCGGTTATCAAACAAAAAGGAAGTATCTGGTTCTTAAAAGGTGAAGCTTATGTTGATGACAAACTGGTAAGTGAAGCTGAATTAAAAGCTATGATAGTAGATAAATAAAGGTTACAAATTGTCAAAAATATCAGAATTAGCCGTTATTGAAGATGGTGCAGTTATTGGGAAAGATGTTGAGATAGCTCCTTTTTGTTTCATTTCAGGTGAAGCAGTTATCGGTGATGGTACTACTATCGCCCACAACAGCTGTATATACGGAAAAACAACGATTGGAAAAAACAACAGAATCTTTTCACACGCAGTAATTGGCTCAATTCCTCAGGATTTGAAATTTCAGGGTGAAGATGTAGAGCTTATCATCGGTGATGATAATACTATCAGAGAGTTTACACTCTTTAATCCGGGAACAAAAGGCGGCGGTGGAAAGACCATTGTCGGTAATCACAATCTTTTTATGGGTTATGTACATTTAGGACATGACGTTATCATCGGAAACCACTGCATCTTGGCAAACGCAGCAACACTTGCAGGGCATGTAGAGCTTGGTGACTATGTCGTTGTCGGTGGAATGACTCCTATACATCAGTTTGTTCATATTGGTGACTATGCTATGGTTGGCGGTGCATCTGCACTTGCTCAAGACATTCCACCATATTGTATGGCTGAGGGTAACCGTGCTTCACTGCGCGGACTCAACCTTACAGGTCTCAGACGTAATCTTAGTAGAGACGATATCAATGCACTCAAAAGTGCTTATAGAGAACTCTTTGAGTCTGGAAAACCACTCAAAGATACAGCGAGCGAGCTGCTTGATGAGACAAAGAATCACCATGTTATAGATCTCTGTAACTTTGTAATTAAAACAAAACGCGGTATACCGTTCGAAAGGAAAAATATATGATCCACAGACATTGTAGTTTTTGTGATGCAAGTGAAAGCGAAGAAAATCCGCTAATAGCAGGAAACGGTGTTTATATCTGTAAAAACTGTGTAGTATCTGCATACAAAATTATGTTTGGTGACGAAAAAGAACTGGCACAAGAGAGCAATAAAGAGCTCACTGACGCTGTCCATAAACTAATGACGCCAAAAGAGTTAGACACCTTTTTAGGGGACTACATTATAGGACAAGAGCGAGCAAGAAAGCTTTTAAGCGTAGCTGTTTACAACCACTACAAAAGAATTTTTAAACTTCACAGTGCACAAGATGATGACACAGAGATAGCAAAATCAAATGTGCTTCTTATCGGTCCGACAGGTTCAGGTAAAACACTTATGGCACAGACTATTGCCAGAGTTTTAAATGTTCCTATCGCTATTGCAGATGCAACGAGTTTGACAGAAGCGGGTTATGTAGGTGAAGATGTTGAAAACATCCTGACAAAGCTTATTCAAGCAGCGGACGGTGATGTTGAGCGTGCCCAAAAAGGTATTATTTTTCTTGATGAAGTTGACAAAGTTTCACGTATGAGCGAAAACCGTTCAATTACACGAGATGTAAGTGGTGAGGGTGTACAACAGGCACTTTTAAAAATCATAGAGGGTTCATCTGTAAATATTCCGCCAAAAGGCGGACGTAAACATCCAAACCAAGAGTTTACTGCAATTGATACTACAAATATCCTCTTTATCTGTGGCGGTGCTTTTGATGGTCTTGAAGAGATTCTCAAACGCAAACAGGGTGAAAATGTACTTGGATTTGGACATGATAAAAAAACAAAAGATGAGGCAAAACCGACTTTTGATATGGTAGAGCCTGATGACCTTGTTCATTATGGTCTTATTCCTGAGCTGGTCGGTCGTCTGCCTATCATCGCTTCTCTTCATGAAATCACGGAAGATGATATGGTGCGTATACTTACAGAGCCGAAAAACTCACTTATAAAACAGTACAAAAAACTCTTCTCTATTGATGATGTTGAGTTAAACTTTGAAGAAGATGCTCTTCGTGCCATTGCTAAAAAAGCAATCAAAAGAAAAACAGGCGCCCGTGGACTGCGTGCAATTTTAGAAGAGAGTATGATTGACATTATGTATGAACTTCCTGAACATGCAGGATATGAGGTCTTAATTACAAAAGAAGTAATAGATGCAAGTGAGCAACCGATTTACATTAAAAAATCTTCTCAAAAAACAGCATAAGGCAAAATAAATGATATTTAATAAAATAATCGGTCTCTTCTCTAATGATTTGTCTATAGATTTAGGGACTGCAAATACAATTGTAATAGCAAAAGGCAAAGGTATCATCATCAATGAACCTTCGGTTGTTGCAGTAAAAACAGAAAAATATGGCCAACAACGTGTTTTAGCCGTAGGACATGAAGCAAAAGATATGGTCGGAAAGACTCCCGGAAATATCAAAGCGATCCGTCCTATGAGAGATGGTGTTATCGCTGACTTTGATATGACCGAGAAGATGATACGTAAATTTATCGAAAAAGCACACGGAAGAAGTGCTCTTATCTCTCCTCGCATCATTATCTGTGTGCCTTACGGTCTCACACAGGTTGAGCGTAAAGCCGTTCGTGAATCTGCTCTCTCAGCAGGAGCACGTGAGGTTTTCCTTATCGAAGAGCCAATGGCAGCCGCTATTGGAGCCGGTGTTGACATCCGTGAGCCGCAAGGACATCTTGTCGTTGATATCGGTGGAGGTACAACAGAGATCGGTGTTGTCTCTCTTGGTGGACTTGTTCTCTCAAAAAGTATCCGTACAGCTGGCGACAAGATAGACCAAGGTATCGTCAACTATGTAAGAAAAAAGTACAACCTTCTCATCGGTGAGAGAGTTGCTGAAGAGATCAAGATCAACATAGGAACAGCAGTCACTCTTGATGAAGATCTCACTATGATCATTAACGGTCGAGATCAGGTTGAAGGGCTTTTAAGTTCAGTTGAACTGACAAGTGAGGATGCAAGAGAAGCGATGAAAGAACCACTTAAAGAGGTTGCTGAAGCACTTCGTGATGTACTAGAGCGAATGCCGCCGGATTTAGCAGGTGATATTGTAAACCATGGTATTATTCTTACAGGTGGAGGAGCACTTATTCGTCAACTTGACAAATATCTCTCAGACATCGTAAAAATCCCGGTTTTTGTAGCAGATGAACCTCTTCTAGCCGTTGCACGTGGAACAGGTAAAGCTTTAGAAGAGATAGATCTACTCCAAGAACTTTTTGAGAATGAATAAAAAAGCACTCTCTTACTTCTTTTTACTGCTAGCACTCTTTATTGGTGCTGCAATCTACTCTCCCACACTGCAATCTCCTTTGATCACTGCCTTGAACTCTTTAAAAAGTAGTTATTTTAAAAGTATCTCATATATCGGCAGCACTATTGACGAACATTTTTTTCAAGCACAAACGATAAAAGAGCTTACAACAATACGTAAAAACTACAAGATTTTATACCTTAAAGCACAACAGTGTAACAATGAACTACACGATTTATATATGGAAAACAACTCCTCTTTTGCTCTTAACCCAGATATTGAACTTGTTCGTGCCATTTCCTATCAAAAATTTGGAGATTTTACCCGCCTTTGGATGGATATTCCAGACTATAACTCTTCAAAAATATATGGTTTACTCTACAATGAGTATGTAGCAGGAATTGTGATAAATAAGCACAATAAACCACTTGCTCTTTTAAACAGTGACCTAAAAAGTACCTATGCTGTTTATGTAGGTGAAAAAAATGCACCGGGCATTGCGCATGGAAACAGTGACCAAAACCTCATAGTGAGCTTTATTCCAGCCTGGTTTAACCTTCGTATCGGAGATGAAGTCAAAACATCAGGTCTTGACAATATCTTTTTCAAAAACCTAAAAGTCGGTAAAGTAATTGCCATTAAAAAGTCTCAAGGCTATCAAGATGCTGTAGTTGCTCCCTATTTTAAATCTAACGAACCAAACTATTTTCATATCATAAGGAAAATCAAGTGAAATTCATACTCATATTTGCTCTTTTTTTTATCTCTCTAAACGCAGCAGATACAAAACAAAAAGTAACTGTCGGAGCCGGTCCTTACATCCAAACGCAGCCCTATGAAGGTGCAGCACCTATTTTTGTTCCCTCACCTGTTATCTTTTTTGACAACTCTCTTTTTTATATCCGCTGGAGTAGATTTGGAATGTACTTTTTAGGGAAAAAAGAGAAGGATTTTGCATGGGGTTTTTCCATCACTGCACAGCCTAGGACTTATGGATATGAAGCAAAAGATTCCAAAACACTAGAAGGAATGGACAAAAGAGAAACAACATTTGAAGCGGGAGTTGCGTTTAGTGCAAGCTATGACGACAAATATATAGAGACAATGCTCCTTACAGATATGCTTGGAAGATATAACTCCTGGATATTTAAAACAGAGATAGGAGATGAGTACCATCTTGGTGATTTTAGTTTTTATCCCAGTGTGATTGTAATTTATCAATCACAAAAATTTCTTGACTACTATTATGGTGTAAAAGAGTCTGAGAAAATCAATGGAAAAAGACCGGCATATACACCAAATGACGGGGTGCTTTTTGGTGCACAGACATACATCAACTATCCACTTACAGAGAAACTCTCCACTCTTATAAATATACGTGCAGACCTCATTCCCAAAACTGCTTACGACAGCCCTATCGTAAAAGACAGATTTATCTATTCCGGGCTTCTCTCTCTGATATATAAATTTGAGTATTGATTTTTGTAAAACTCATCAAATATTAAGTGCCTCTTCTGTATAATAAACAAATTTTTATATATACATTTTCAAGAGGTAAAAAATGCCAAAACGCACTGATATTAAAACTATTTTACTTATAGGTTCTGGTCCTATTATCATTGGTCAAGCTTGTGAGTTTGATTACTCTGGAACACAAGCAGTAAAAACGCTTAAAGAGTTGGGCTACCGTGTAGTACTTATCAACTCAAATCCGGCAACAATTATGACAGATCCTGAGTTTGCAGACAGAACATACATAGAGCCTATCAAAGAGGATATCATTGCAAAGATCATTCAAGATGAAAATGTAGATGCAATACTTCCTACAATGGGTGGACAAACTGCACTCAATGTTGCAATGAGCATGCATGAAAAAGGAATGCTTGAGGGTGTTGAATTTTTAGGTGCAGATCCACAAGCCATTAAAAAGGGAGAAGACAGACATCTCTTTAATGAAGCTATGACAAAGATCGGTATGGATCTGCCAAAAAGTAGAAATGCATACAGTGTTGAAGAAGCGATAGAAGTTGTAAAAGAGATCGGTTTTCCTGTAATCTCTCGTGCCTCTTTTACTCTCGCAGGTGGTGGTTCAGGTGTCGCTTACAACATGGAAGAGTTTAAAAAACTTGCACAAGAAGGTATCTCTGCTTCTCCAGTAAGTGAGATCGAGATTATGGAATCTATGCTTGGTTGGAAAGAGTATGAGATGGAAGTTATCCGT
>CAZCMR010000053.1:0-10278 GCA_964499805.1 uncultured Sulfurimonas sp. | reverse complement strand
TTTTTTATAGTCATAAAGACTCCTTTTGAGTATAATTTCGCGCGAAATGATTCCTCCGAACCAATTCTCAACATAATTATATAGGAATGAACCTTAAAAAAACTATAATTGCGTAGTATTTAAGAACTGCATCAGTTTTTTAAACTTATAGGTCTCTGTGTTCATCTCTTGCGATGTTTTTATAATTACCGGGCGAATGAGCATTATGAGTTCTGTTTTTGTTGTTTTATGGCTCTGGTTGGCAAAGATGTTCCCAATATAGGGAATATCTTTTAAAAGCGGGATTCCTCCTTTTGATTTGCTTTTGTTTGTAGAGATGAGCCCCCCTATGAGAATAGTATCACCACTTTTGATGACTGCAACCGTGTTAAGTGTTCTATTTACTATGAGAGGAGAGTCAATGCCTGATGTATCATTAAGCTGTGCTTCTGAAAGATTTATAGCTATATTCATAGTCAGTATGCCATTTGAGTTAATAGTAGGCGTGAGTCCTAGATTTATACCTGTGTTTCTATAACTTATGTTTCGGTTTATCGTCGGTGTTGTTCCTGCTGCTATGTCTGAAGCAGATGTCTCACTTGTAATAATAGGCACTTGCGTTCCAACATTGATGTTGCCTGTAGAGTTGTTCAGTATAAGAACTTTTGGTCTTGAGAGTATGTTTAAAAGTTGCTTTTCTGCAAAAGCATTCACTGTTGCATCAAGATGATTTCCACTAAAAACCACACCTAGCCCACTGCCTCCTCCTGTAATGTTTAACAGTGATTTTGGCAGATTTTTGCTTTGGTTTGTTATGGCATACTCAAAACCAAGGCTAAAAGTATCTGTCATAGTTACTTCTGCCACAGTTACTTCTACAAGAGTCTGTAGAGGTAGTTTATCTAACTCTGCTATAAATGGCAAAAGAATTCTATAATGCTTTGGTGTTAATTTCAACATCAAAATATTTGTATCTTTATCGGCTGTAACCGTTGGTTTATACCCAACACGAGAGATTAAAAAACTGTTTGAGGTCTCTTGCGTCTGTATCTGTTTTGTCTTTGGACTTTTTGGCTTTATAGCACTCTCTTTTTTACCTGTAGTACTTTTTATACTACTTTCACTTGTGAGACCCAGTACTTTTGAAACAGCCGATGCCAACTCTTCTGCTTTTCTGTTTTTTACATGGTATATATAGAGTCGAGGCTCTTGTTGTACTTCTGTCTGTACATCAAGTTTCTTTTTCCAGTAGAGTATCATATCTAGCCACTCTTTTTTTGGTGTGATCACATAGAGAGAATTAAGCTCTTTTATGGGAAGCAGAACTATGCCTCCTGTTGCGGGATTGTTTGTAACCTTTATGCTGTTTAGTGCAAGAATACTTTTAATATTTGGCAAAAATTTCTCTACTTCAATATTTTCAAAATGGACAAGATAGGGAATTTTTCCTTGTAAAAACGGGCGATCAAGAAGATTAACCAGTTTTAATGCCTTGCGTACTTCGGAAGCTTTTGCTTTTAAAATTTGTATTTTTTTCAGTACATAATATTTTTTGATACTTTTTAGTCCTACCAAATTAAGCATATTGCCTACATTTCCACCATTTACATAGTAATAAGGTACAAACTGGATGACTTCTTTATCATCAGGCACTGTTTTTGGTAAACTTCTGCCATACCCTATGTAAACATCCTGTATATCAGAGAGTGACTGGTCTCTTTGCGATTTTTGTATAAAAAAGATACCCTCTTTATGTTTTACTGAGACTCCATTCATTTTTAAGATCTGTTTAACAACCTCAAAAACCTGAGAAGATTTTTGTGCAGTTTGCATGTTGAGTGTTATGGGAGAGTGTATCTTTTTGACATCTTCACTGATAACATAGTTAAGTTTTAAAACTGAACCAAAAACCAAATCGACAAACTCATTTAGAGGAATGGATTCTACAGATATTTTGACTTTATCACCCTTGATACTAAACTTTTGTTGTCGCTTGTTTTGCAAAGAAAGCTCTTTTTTATACCCTTTGTCAAAAAGGGGCACACGTTCATAAGCACTCTCTTTTTTTATTTTACCTGTTTTACTCTGCTTTGTCAGAGTATATTTTTTTTCTAGAATGACAGAATCATTCGTATCTACACGCAGATGAACATCCTGCAAGTTTGTTAAATCTTTTTTTTGTTCTGGTTTTGGTGAAGCCGGTGTACAGGCACTCATGAGTATCATACTCATCAGTAAAACAAATAGACTAATACTCTGTTTCATTTATATCCTTTGGTTTGTATTTTGTAACATTGACATCAAAAATATCAAACTGCCACTCATTTGTTGTGTTGTTTTGAGCAACTGTAAAATGGTTCTGCTTTATCTCTTTAAGATAAAGAGGTTCTTGTAAAACTTCTTTAGAGCTTATTGCAATTATATGATTGTTTGGTACGATTTTTGAATAAAAGACAACATATTTTTTGTCTTTTTTATGGTACATCCCTAAAAATCTGTAACAGTTGGCATCTATGCAGAGTTTATTTTTCTCTTTTTTTATTGTGTATGTTGTTGTATTTGTATCTGATTCTTTTGTGCTGTTTTGCTCTTTTACTGTAACAACTTTTTCTTTGATACCCCACATATAAGCAAAACTTCTGTTTGTATCAAAAACTTTTGTAAAACGTTCAAAACTTTTTGAATCAACCTGCAGTATATCTTTTTCATGGGTAGCATACTCTCTTGTCGGAAAAAAGTCATAAGCAAACAAAAATACAATGCTCAAACCAAACGAAAGAAGCAATATCTGTTTTTTAAATGGCATCTTTTATCCTAAATGCAACTACATTTGCAGTAAATTGCAGTTTCTCTTTTTCTTTTTTTGGAGAGACTATTCTTGTATCTTTTGTTATAAACAGTTTCTCTTTTTTTTGCAGTCTGTTAAAAAACACAAACATATCTTTTGGCTTACACACAACACTCAAAGAGATTTTCATTTGCTCATACCAGTCTGCTTCTGCGGGTACTTGCGACCACTGCATACGCTTAATGTTACAGAGCCCTTTTGCAGCATCTTGTAGCATCTCCTGCATCTCTCCCATACTCTGTGAGTAATTTTTTTTCTTTGAGAAAAAAAGTTTTTTTTCTTTAAGAGCCAACTGCTCTTTTGAGATTTTTTGATGATTGAGACGCTCATTTTTTGCTATTTTATTTTCTAAAAGCATTATGGTGTTGTGTAGTTTTTGTCTATCTGGCAAAAAATAGTTTATATAATTAACAAAAGCTACAAACGTCACAAGCAAAATGAGAAGTTTTGTCTGATTTGCACTCACTTAACACTCCTTTTGAGCGTTATGGCATAATTGTACACTTTTATGCCACCTTTTCTCGTGTAGGTATTTGCTATGATTACCTCTTTGACATAACTCAGTTTATTGAGTCGTTGAAGGTATTTTATACCATCATCTTTTTTGGTTTGAATTCGTAACTGTACCAAGTTTGAAGTTATTTCAACATAGAGAACTTTTGCCTTGTCACTTGGCAAAATAATCTTATTTAAATCATAAATGATTTGTAATGGATTTACAACCGAGAGTTCCTCTTTTGCAAAACTGTTTAATTTTTGTACAGCTTGATTATGCTGTACAATAGCCTCTTTTGTTTTTGTATTTTGTTGTTGTAATATTTTATACTTTTGTGTGAGTTTAGTGACTTTGCTTTGCATAAAGTATGCCTGTGTAAAAGTTACCAACATATAAAAACCAAGTATTGCTACAAGTGGGTATGTCAACTTTTGCAGGATGAAATCTTGCACTTTTTCTTTTGAAAAGTCAATATTTGCAAAGTATCTCAGATCAGCCAATTGTACTTTTTTAAGCCCTTTTCTTAGATAATCTTGATACTCAACTGATGAGAGCGTTGTTACACTCTTAAAATTATACTCCTCTTGCGCTACCGTAATTTCACTTGCATCATTAACACTAAATTGTCCTAAAAGACGATTTTTTCGCATAATAAAGAGTAGTTTTGTTTCACCTTCAAACAAGAAGATACCATCACCCATACCCTGAAGTGCTTTATAGATAAAAAAACTCTCAGGAATTACAAACAGTGCTTTGAATGTTTTTGCTTTTGTAAACCAAATATAGAGAAAATCTTTTTCTTGATAATAACAAATAAAAGGATTTTTAAAAGGAGATCTTTTTTCATAATTGAATGCTATGAGTTCTTTGCTTAGCTTTGTCCCCTGTGGCACATCAGAAGCCAAAAAGAAAAGTTCTTTTGAAGGAATGATAGAGAGCAGGTTATACCTGATTAAGAACTGTATTATTTTCTCCAATCTCTTCCTTTTAAAATTTCTGGCAATTATAACAAAATATATGTTGTTTTAGTAAATCTTATAAAATAAAGTTTGATATGCCTGTTTTGAATGAGGACGAAAATTTATCATTGTTATGATTTTTGTCTTTGCTTTGTTAATTTTTGCTGTTATTTCAATCTTTATGATATAAGAGAGATAAAATCCCATACTTTCATCATTATAGTTTTTGTTTTTCACAACCAATTTCATAAACTTTTGCAAATCTTTTTCTCTATACTGTAGCAAAGCGTCTGCTTCTAAAGGGTTGAGTTTCAATAGATTTATAAGATATTTTTTATTTGCGAGTGTCAGATTTACCATAGCACCATTACTTTGTGCATAAAGAGTATTTTTAAGTTCACTCCATTGTTGTTTTGATAAATCTCGAAACCCTTTTATAAGATGAAGTTCAGCCACGCTTTGTATTGTCGTTACATTACTTGGTTGATATTTTAAATCTTTTTTGAGTTGATAGTAGGCTTTTTCAGCACCGTTAAGTCGTACATTGTTGTCTGTATCTATCCAGTCTTTTACAGAATCTTTTATGGAGTAAAAGCGTTCTCTTTCATCAGAACGTGTTGCCATTTTGGCAATAAGTTGTGCATCGGGATAAAAAACATTTATCATACCAGAAGCATCTTGCAGTTTAATTGTTACATTTTTTACTTTGTAAACTCTTCCGTCAACTACAAGCTGTGTTGGAAGTTTCGGAGTTTTCATATTATTTATGATGCTTCTGTTATCATAATTTCCTGTTAATATATAAAACTTTAAGGCTTCTAGATAATTTTGTGCTATGATTTTTGAGTTAAGTTTATCTTTTAAATTATAGCTGAGTTGTACAGTGTCGCGTGAGAGTGAAGATATATAGGCAACACCCACCAAAAGTGCTGCCACTATCCACAATACAATTGCTAAAGCAAAGCCATCTCTTTTAGTAATCATAAAGGCTCGCTTCTATACTGAATTTTGTGGTATTTGCATCAGTTTGCACTTTTGTATAAAAAGTATATTTTTTATTATTTTGTTGTAGATTTATTTCTACTAGATGGGGCAGATCTTTCTTTAAGGAATTTAATTGCTTTGCATCTCTTGTTTTATAAGAAAAAGAACACTTTTGTAGATCTTTCATTAAAATAAAGACTTTTTTCTTTTCACTGAAATCAGGTTGTAAAAAGTCCATATTGCCATATAATGGTTCTTCCTCATATATAAGTTTATCATCTTTACATGTAAGCTGAACAAGAGCATCTGTATCATTAAAGAGTGGATTTATCGTTATAAATTTCATCTTTTTTGCATCAGCATCAAAAAAATAGTGCCAAGAATATGGTATGACTCTTTGCACAATGTCATACTCTTGAACTGCGTAATACTTCATAGATGCGATAACGCTTCTGAGTTGCGTATAGCTTATGGCACGGTTTATAGAGGAGAGTTTTGTTTTATGAATGGTAATAAGCTGCATACGAAATGAAAAAAGAGCAACCCCTATGAGCAGTGTCAACAATACAACAGCAACTAACATTTCAACGATTGTAAATGCTTTTTTCAAAAGAGACTCTTTGTAACGGTTTTATTGTATGTGTATGTTTTATCAAAATTTTTTGCTTCTACACTTAGCGTCACTTCATAAAATGAAACTAAAGAACTCCCTATATTTCCCTCAGGATCATCTGTTTCAAATGCTTTTTGATAGGTTCTTAGTGATTTGAGCAGTTTACAGCTTGCAGTATAGTTGTATATTCCAAATTGACCTTGCATCTGTCGGTGTCCTTCTTGACAAATCGTATCATCAAGAAAGTCATATAGAGACAAAAATGTAATATAGTTTGTTTCATATTTTTCTTGTTTGTTTTGCACAAGGCGCAACTGCTTAATAGTTGTTACTGAAGTAGCGATAACCAAAAAAAGAATAAGCATTGAAATAAGGACTTCAATCGTGATACTTGCTTGTCTCAATAACAACTCCTCTTTTGGTTGTTCTGTACTTGTGTGTACCTACTGTTACATTGTGTTCTTGCAGTGTAATGAAAGAGTCAGCTCGCATTTTCGAAAGCTTTTGAAGTTCTTTGTTTTTCTTCAGTGATTGTTCAAAATGACTCAACATTCTTGAGCCTATTGGCACTACAACACCCATTACAACAGTCATAATTGCCAAAACAACCAGTAACTCCACAAGTGTAAATGCCCTTCGTTTCATCACCCTGCAATATCCGTCATACTCATAACAGCCATCATAATAGCCACAACAATAATAGCAATAAATATACCCAGTCCAACAATCACAGTCGGTTCTAAAATAGCCAAAAGTTTTTTTACATTTGCACTAAAAGCATCACTGTGTCTTGTAGATAGAGATTTAAATACCTTGTCTAAAGATGCACTGCTCTCACCAACACTCAAAAGAGCAATATCACTAGAAGGTATAAGACTACTCATACTAAAAACTTCACTGAGTTTTTGTCCTCTTTTTAACTCAAAAAGTGTATTTTTTAATAAATCTTGAAGTTCAGGAAGGAGTTTGACCTTCTGTAACTGCTTTAGGGCACGATCTAACTCCAAACCACCAACAAGCATGGTGCTTAAAGCACTGTAAATTATGGTTAACTGCAAATCAACAATAATATTTGTCAGCTTTGGTACTTTGTAAATTACTCGCATCCATGGAATTGGAAATTTTTTCATAAGAAAAACAAATAAAATAACAGTAAATGCGATAAGACTCAAAGCCTCACTCATATGCGCACTCAAGAATTTACCTAGTGATAAAATAGCATAAGAGAGAGATGGAAGTTTTTCAAACTCTTCAGGAGAAAAGATAGTAGCGAATCTTGGAATAATAAGAAAAAATATCAAAAATGAAACCACTATACTCATACCTACCAAAAAAAGCGGATAGGAAAGTGCCTGTTTGACATCAGAACGAATTTTTTTTCCAAAAGTTAAATAGTCAAACAGTTGTAACAAACCATTTGAAAGCGAACCAACCTCTTCTGCTGTTGATATAAAACTTATAGAGAGTGTATCTATAGCCACACCCTCTTTTTCCAATGCCTCTTTCATTGCCATAGAGAGTTGATTACCCGCTTTTATAGATAGAAGCAGTGAAGTCAAAATTCTTCTGTATGCTTCTTTTTTTGTCGTTTTTCTGAGCATCTTCAAAGCCTGATCAATTGCCATGCCGGAGTTTGTCAAGTAATACAACTCTTCAATAAAAACTAAAAAATCATCTTGTGAAAATTTTGACTTATCTAATTTCTCTTTTTTTTCTTTAAAGGAGATTAAAAGTAACTTTTTTTTGGCAAGCATCTTTTCAAAATCATCTTTGGAGCCTTTAAAGTTTCCTTTGATTTTTTCTCCACTAGAAACTACAGCCTCATACTCAAAAAAACTAGCCATTATGCAAGCCTAATCACTTCTTCTAAAGAAATTTTTCCTTCTAAAAACTTTAAAACACCATCATCTTGCAGTGTTCTATAACCTAATGAGCGTATGTCTGTAAAATCTCTATTTTTATCAAGCTTTTCAATGATTTTTTTATCAAAAGGAATAATCTCCATAATCGGCATCCGTCCTTTATATCCGGTAAAATTACATTTTTTACAACCAACAGCTTTACATGGATTTAGAGGCGTTTCTAAAAACTGCTCTAAATACTCTATATTATAAATCTTCTTTTCACTTTCAGATAAATGAACCGGTTCTTTACACTCTTCACATAATTTTCTTGCTAATCTTTGTGCCATCAGTCCAACAATGGAAGATTTTAGTAAAAAATACTCCATTCCCATATCGAGTAGTCTTGAGATAGCTCCAATAGCTGAGTTTGTATGCAGTGTAGAAAGAACCAAGTGACCAGTCAGTGCTGATTGTATGGCTATTTGTGCTGTCTCTGCATCACGAATCTCTCCTATCATAATTACATCTGGATCTTGACGCAAAATAGAACGCAAAGCATTTGCAAAAGTATAATTAATATTTGGTTTCACCTGAATTTGACTAATCCCGTCTAACTGGTATTCAACGGGGTCCTCTACAGTTATTATTTTAGTTGCTTCATTGTGAATATACCTAAGAGACGCGTAAAGTGTTGAAGTTTTACCACTTCCTGTAGGACCGGTTGTTAAGATAATTCCATTTGGTTTTTTAAGCATATGTTTTAAAAGTTTTAAATTATCTGTATGAAAGCCCATATTGTCTAATGTCAAATCTACCGAATCATTACCAAGAAGTCGTAAAACAAAACTTTCTCCAAATGCTGTAGGTACTGATGATGCACGTATATCAATCTCTTGAGAAGATATTTTCATACTAATACGACCATCTTGTGGCAGACGATTTTCTGAAATATTCATCTTTGAAAGTAATTTCAATCTAGCTGTAACGGCCTGCTTAAGATTTGTTGGAATATTATCAACTGTTTTTAATACCCCATCAATACGAAAACGCACCTTAATACCATGCTTATATGACTCAAAGTGAATATCTGAGACATACAAACTTGTCGCTTTAGCAAAGATATTGTTAACAAGCTTAATTACAGGTGCTTCTGAAGCAAGTTCTTTGAGTTTATCAACTTCATCTTCAAAAAAATCTTCATCTTCTTCATCATTGTATTCATAAAGCTTGATAATATCACGCAATTCTTCTTCTGTAGCCAAATAAAGTTCTATTTTATACTTTGTCAATGATTTTATATTGGCAATAACACTACTTTTAAGGGGATCATGAGTAACAATATGTAAAGTATTATTTTCTAAAGCTATAGGATAGACAGCATTAACAAGAAAGTAATCATTAGAGATTTCTTGTAAATCCATCCGTTGTGGCGTTTGCTGAAAATCCTTATAAAGCTTCAAGCCATAGAGCTTAGAGAGTGCTTGCATATAAGATTCTTCTGTTATGGCACCTAAATTAAGCAAAATATTACCGATATGCCCTCCATACTCCTGTTGAATCTGGCGAGCCTGTGCTACATCGTCAATAGAACAGCTGTTATGTTCTAGTAAAGTCTCTTCAAGAGTCCGCATCATTCCCAAACCGAAATGTCTTTTGCATCTCCACTACCACCCTCTTTTCCATCAGAGCCTAAACTATACAAATCATAAGGGTTGCTATCTTCACCCGGTTGTTTGTAATGATAAGGGTTTCCCCAAGGATCAGCTTTTACCGCTTTTGGAAGATATGGACCATCCCAATTTTTTATATTGGAGTTTTTAACCCACAAAATTTTTAGCCCCTCTTGCGTTGTCGGATATCTACCAACATCAAGCCTGTAACTATCTAAACCTTGAGAGAGCATTTGCATTTGTGCTACTGCAGTTTTTACTTTAGCACTGTCAAGCTTACTAAAAAGCTTTGGTGCTACTAACGATGAAAGTAAAGCGATAATAACAATTACAACTAAAAGTTCTACCAAAGTAAAAGCACTACGAAACCTCTTTTTAGATAACACTCTATATTTTTTCATTTTAACTCCAAATTAATACTTATTTTACTATAAACCAAGGATTTAATAAATTTTCTTTATTATACAATAATGGTTGTTTATTTTCTTTATCGTAGGTCATCTTACCACTCTCTCTTACTATTGCATCCGCAGCCGCTGTGTCCCACTCCATAGTAGGGGCTAGCCTTGGATAGATATCTGCCTCACCTTCTGCCACTAAACAGAGCTTGAGTGAGCTTCCTTTACTTAGCTGTTCTATCTTTTTTGTTTTAAGACTATCTATAAACTCTTGAGTTTCAGGTGAGAGATGCGATTTTGATGCCACAACGCTTAGTTTTTCTTCTGGTTTTTCATTAGTTTTCAATGGAAGTTTTTGATTGTTTTTAAAAGCACCTTCACATTTTTTAGCTTTATACATCTCATCTATTGCAGGAGCATAAACTACACCTAATACTGGAGTATTTTTATAAATAAGTGCTATATTTACTGTAAACTCATCATTTTT
>CAZCMR010000052.1:0-10821 GCA_964499805.1 uncultured Sulfurimonas sp. | reverse complement strand
TCTTAAAAAAATAGAGCAGTTTTTACAAGAATAAGGAAGCAGTTTTGAATCTTAGCTTTATATGGCATATGCACCAACCTGATTATCGTAACCAAGAGGGAATTATGCAAATGCCTTGGGTATTTATGCATGCGTTAAAAGACTATTATGATATGCCTTGGATACTCAGCCAGTATAAAATAAATGCAACATTTAATATTACCGCACCTTTAATAGAACAGTTAGAACTTTATAGTCAAAATCCAGAGCAAAATGACAAATTTTTTGCATTATGGTTGCGTGAGCCAAAAAATTTGCACGAGAGTGAAAGAAAATGGATCATCAAAATTGCAAAAAGTTCGTATTATGAGACAATGGTAGAACCTTTAACATCTTATGCACAGCTTTATAAACAAGAACATTACAATGATGCCGAACTTCTTGATTTAGAGGTACTTTTTATTCTTGCCTGGTGTGGTAATTATCTTAAACGCAATAATACTGTTGTCCAAAAGCTTTTGCAAAAAGAAACAAATTATACATCAAACGATAAAAAAGCACTCCTTACAAGCTTGCAGGAGTTTGTCAGTGGCATATGGGATTTTTATAAAATACTTTTACAAACGCAGCAGATAAGCATCACTACAACGCCTTTTTATCACCCGATACTGCCTCTTTTACTTGATATGCAAAATGCTAAAAAAGCTAATGGTAATGCAAATATACCGCCAAATGCATTTCCCTTAAAAGCAGATGCAAAAACACATATTCAAAAAGCAAAACAACTCTATAAAAAAACTTTTGCAGAGGATGTATGTGGATTTTGGCCGGCAGAGGGAGCGGTCGATGAAAAAAGTGTTGCGCTTCTCTCCTCCTTTGGCATAGAGTGGATAGCAACAGATGAAACGATTCTTTACAAATCGCTTGGCAATACAGACAAAAAAAATATCTATGCACCTTACAGGTTTAAGGATATGATTATAGGTTTCCGGGACCATAGACTCAGTGACCTAATAGGTTTTGAATACAGATACAAAGAGCAAAACGCAGCGGCAGACTCTTTTTTAAATGAGTTAAAAAATATAGATGAAAACAATGCAGATGCAACGCTTTTTGTGATACTTGACGGTGAAAATGCGTGGGAGTACTATGTAAATAACGGTTTTGACTTTTTAAATGCTCTTTACAGTAAAATAGAAAAAGCTTCATGGTGTCAAAGTGTTACGATGAATATGCTCAAAACTGTACCGGCAAAAGAGCTAACACACTTGGCAGCAGGGAGTTGGATAAACGGTACTTTTGATACTTGGGTAGGTGACACGGAAAAGACGAGAGCATGGGAGCTGCTCTACATGAGCAAACGGGACTATGAACGTCATGCTTCATCTTTGCAGGAGCGTATCAAAGAGAAGATTGATATAATCTTTTTAAGAGCAGAGTCTTCTGACTGGTTTTGGTGGTATGGAAATGATCATCACAGTAGTTTTGACAATGAATTTGATCTACTTTTTAGAAATAATCTTATAGAGATTTATAAATTGATGGAACTGAGACCTCCACATGATCTTTTTATACCACTTGTAAAAAATAGAAGTACACATGATTTTTTAACACAGCCCCAGGCAGATATTACGCCTACGATTGATGGTAAAAAAGACTCGTTCTTTGAGTGGATGGGTTGTGGTGTTATTGATGAATCACAACTTTTTTCTACGATGGACAGAACACAAGGGCTTGTAAAAAAGATATATTATGGACAAGACAGCCAAAAAATTTATTTTGCTTTTGAGGGAATAACCCGAGAATTATGTAAAAACGGTATGATACATATTATGATTGATCCCTTGAAAATTGAAGCAGACGTTGCCTTTAACGGTGGGCAAAAAGTTTTTGATTCATTAGAAATTGAGAGTGCCTGCAATGAGTGGCTCGAACTTAGTATTGACAAAAGCAGTATGGCTGTAAAAAAAATTAGTCTGCGTTTTGAGATACATACAAAAGAAAGTGCTTTACAAACACTGCCGAGTTTTGGTGATCTTGTTATAAATTTGGATGATGATTACAGCCAAAACTGGTTTGTATAAAGGAAAGAATGAGATGAAAAAAGTGTCGTTACTGTTTGGTATTCATATGCATCAGCCTGTAGATAATTTTGATAGTGCTGTAGAGAAGGCCGTAACAGATGCTTATCTGCCCTTTTTTCAAACAATGGCTCGCTATAGTGCGTTTAAATTCTCTCTACACTGCAGCGGTTGGCTACTTGAAAAGATACGCGTAGAGTACACAGAACTTTTTACTTTGATGCAAGAGCTTACACAAAAAGGAAGTATTGAGTGGTTGAGCGGTGGTTATTATGAACCGGTTTTAAGCTCTATCTCATCACGGGACCGTCGGGCACAAATAGAAAAACTTTCTACGTATATATTTACCTATTTTAAACAAGAGCCCAAAGGTTTATGGTTGACAGAACGTGTCTGGGAAGCCTCTTTACTCCATGATATAAAAGCCTGTGGTTTAGAATATGTTATGGTGGATGATTATCATTTTTTGAGTAATGGTTTTTGTTCTGATAGTTTTGATGGTTACCATACGACAGAAGATGCAACAGAAAATTTGGCACTTTTTCCAATAGCTAAAGATTTACGCTATGCTCTGCCATTTTCTGAAGTAGAAGTAGCAGTAGAGAAGATTCTTGTGCATAACAGAGGTGAAAATCCTGCGGCAGTTATCTTTGATGATGCCGAAAAATTTGGACTTTGGCCGCAAACAAATGAGTGGGTATATGGGCAGAAATGGCTGCAAAAATTTGTAGAAGCAGTGTTAAAACATCCTATGATTCTCACGCAGCATTATAGTTCATATAAAAAACAAAATCGTTCTTTGGGTTTGGTTTATCTTGATAACTGTTCCTATGAAGAGATGGGCGAGTGGAGTTTAAAACTACCAAAAGCACGAGCTTTACAGCAGTTAAAAAAACAGACTGAAACCTATACACTAAAAGGTGGTATCTGGAAAAACTTTTTTATAAAATATCATGAGAGTAATTATTTACATAAAAGAATGTTAAAACTTAGTGAAGAGCAAGAAAATTTTGATGCAGACATGCTTGAATCTCTTTATAAATTACAGACAAATGATGTTTTTTGGCATGGTGTTTTTGGTGGTTTGTATTTACCAAGTCTGCGTGACAATGCCTACCATTATCTTTTAGCAATCGAGGCAAAACAAAAAGTTAAAAAGACAAGTTATAGAGTTGTTGATATTAATAAAGATGGTTATGATGAATTTCAAGTAAAAACTGCAGCTTTAAGTTGTGTTATTAGTGCAAAAAATGGAGCACAACTTATTGAATTTGGTTCACTTACTGCACGCTTTAACTGGCAAAACACTTTGATGCGAAGAGAGGAAATATATCATCATGAAGAGCCTGCAAAAGAACAAAACCAGAATGTTATTACAACAATTCATAATCAAAATGTAATTTTGGATGATACTTTTCAAAAGTACCTTGTCTTTGATTGGCATGCTAAAAACTCTTTTATAGAACACTTTGCACAAGAGGCTTTTACTCTGCAAAACTTCCAACAACTCACTTTTAGAGAACTTGGAGATTTTGCAAATCAGCCTTTTGTTTTAGAAGATAAAAAGTTTCAACGCAAAGGGGGACTCTATTGTGATGGGAAAAGTTATAAAGCTTCTTTGCAAAAAAAATATAAATTTGCTTCAAATAAAATAAGCCTCAAAAGTAAATTTATAACAGAATACACATTGCCGCTCTATTTTGCACAGGAGTTTAATCTCCATTTTGCCCATCCAAAATATGTTACTTTTAATGGTAAAACAGTTGGTGAGGGTTGGAGTGCCTATGATATTGATACGCTTACTATTTTTGATGATTTTACAGAGAAGAAGTTAGTGATAAAAACAAGTCAGATTTGTGATGTTTTTGCTTATATTATGCATACTGTTTCAAAGTCGGAGAACGGTTTTGAACGTATAGCACAGCAAATAAGTTTTATTTTCACAAGAAGCTTTGAGCAAAGCTTGAACTTTAAAATATCTTTGGAGGTACAAGATGTCTGAGATACGTTTTGACAGATTGCATAACAAATATGTCATCATTGCACCTGAACGCCAACACCGTCCCAATCTTCCTAAAAGAGAGCGTGTGCAAACACCAAAGAAATGTCCTTTTTGTGAAGGTAATGAAGTTTTGACTCCTCCTGAAATATTCGCCTTGCGTGAGAATGCTGCAAACACAAAAGGATGGCATACCCGTGTTGTTCCAAATCTCTATAAGGCGGTACAGATTGAGACACAGACAAGCTCAGTACGGGAAGGTTTTTTTGAATCTGTAAGCGGTTTTGGTGCACATGAAGTAATTATCGACTCACCTTGTCATAGTTGTACAATGACAGAGTTAGGTAGTGAAGGTATTGAAAAATGGCTTAGGACAATGATTGTCCGCATCAACGACTTACAAAAGGACAAACGCCTTGTATCACTACAACTTTTTAAAAATAGTGGAAAAGCAGCAGGTGCAACACAAGAACATCCCCATTCTCAAGTGATCGCTTTGCCTATTGTCCCTATGAAACAGTTGGAATTTTTACAGAGAAACGCAGAGTATTATCATCTTCACGGCAGAGGCATTGTTGAAGATGTGGTATATAATGAAAAAATGGCACGAACAAGAGTGGTAGCAGAAAATGATATATTTGTTGCCTATGCCCCATATGCAAGTTTCTTTGCTTTTGAAATAATCATAGCCCCTACAAAAGTGCTCTCAAGTCTCTCTCAATGTTCACGGGAAGAATTAAAGACTCTCTCTTTGCTTTTAGAGGATGTTTTTGCAAAATTGGAAGTGCAACTTGATATTTTTGATTTTAATATAGCTTTTTATATGGCACCTTTAAATGAAAATTTTGAAAATGAAGCCTATATGCGAGATATTGAACAAAACTTTACTTTTTATATTAGAATCATGCCGCGTATCTACACCTTGGGTGGTTTTGAACTCCCTACAGAAATGGCGATGAACAGTGTCGCTCCTGAGATGGCTGCAAAACTTTTACGTGAGGCAAAATTATGAAAATTCTCTTTGGAGCAAGTGAGATTTTTCCGTATGCAAAAACAGGGGGACTGGCTGATGTCGCTTACTCCTTACCTATTGCATTGAAAAAAGATTTGTCCATCACAAGAGTGATGCCTCTTTATGCTTTTATGAATACAAAGGTATTTACGCATGTTGATAATTTTACAATTAGTCTAAACGCAGTACATTATCCCATCGAGCTTTTACAACACAACAAAAAAGGAGTTGTTACTTACTTTGTAAAAGCCCAACATTTAAGTCAAACGCAGCACCCTTACGGTGATGAAAAGGGTGACTATGCTGACAATGCACTGCGTTTTGGGATCTTTAGCATGGCCATTGTGGAGCTTGCTTTACGTCTTGGTGTCGATATGATTCATCTCAATGATTGGCATACGGCTTTAGTACCTCTGTTTGTAAAAAAATATGATCTGCGTATAAAAACACTCTTTACCATTCATAATTTAGCCTATCAGGGAATCTTTGAGAAAGATGTTTTAGAACTTTTGGGTATTGAAGATCGTTATTTCAATATAGATGCTTTAGAATTTTATGGCAAGGTAAATTTTTTAAAAGCGGGAATCGCCTTTAGTGACACCATAACAACAGTTAGTAGAGTTTATGCTAAAGAAATTCTGACAGAACAGTTTGGTTGTGGACTTGCCGGTTTTTTAGAGCTGCATCAAAAGAAACTTTTTGGTATATTAAATGGTATAGATTATGAGATGTTTCCACCGTTAAACGATAAAAAAGTTAAACAAAAAGAAAAAAAGAGCATCATAAAAGAGTTTGAATTTTCTAGCTCTGATTTACCGTTCTTTGTAATGGTAAGTCGTTTGGTTGAACAAAAAGGGATAGCTTTATTGCAAGAGAGTATGGAGGCTTTACTGGATAAAAGGTTAAACCTTTTAATCGTTGGTGAGGGGGAAAAAGGATTTTGTAAAATTTTAAAAGGTCTTGCTAAAAAACATAATAATTTTGTTTTTGTGGAAGGCTATAATGAACTTTTATCTAAAAGAGTTTATTTGGCGGCTGATTTTTTACTAATGCCTTCTGTTTTTGAGCCTTGTGGGCTTAATCAGTTTATAGCAATGAACAATGGAGTGGTTGCTATTGTGCATCGTGTTGGTGGTTTGGCAGAGAGTGTCCATGAGAAAGAGACAACTTGTGGCAGGGGTATAAGTTATCATGAGCAAAATCAAAAAGAGTTTCTTTTTGCACTTGAGAGAGCATTGCAACTTTATGAAGAGAAAGAAAAATTAGAAGCAGTAATAGATTTTAATCTTGCATGTGATTTTTCTTTTAATAAAAGCGCTCAAAAATATTTAACTCTCTACAAGGCACTATTATGAGATTAGGCATAGATATTGGCGGTACTTATCTTCGTTATGAGTTGCGACAAGAGCAACAAACTATAGAAAAAGCCTCTTTGAAAAGCTCTGAAGTTGATTTAATTGATTTTATAGAAGAGACTTTATTGCGTGAGCCCTCTCTAAAATCTATCTACATCGCATTTGCCGGACAGGTGCAAAATGGCAAAATCATTGCAGCACCGCATATTATACTGAAGAATAAGAGTATTAAAACCTACATAGAGAGTAGATATGATGTAATGCTTTATATTGAAAATGATCTCTCTTGTGCAGTTCTTGCCGAATCACAATATTATAAAAGTGAAAATATCGTCGCTTTATATGTAGGTACCGGTCTTGGTATGGGTGTTATCAGTGATGGCAGGCTATTACGAGGGAGTTCAAATATTGCTGCAGAAATCGGACATATTCCCTATAAAGAGACTCCTTTTATCTGTAGTTGTACAAAATCTAACTGTTTAGAACTGATAGCTTCGGGGAGTGGTCTTTTACGGTATAAAGAGCAGATGCACTTAGAAAAAAACTTAACACTACAGATGTTGCGTGAGAGCAAAGACCTAGAGTCACAAAGACTTTATAATGAGTTTGTAGAAGGACTTTTACATGCCATAGGTATTGCTATTACACTCTGTAACCCTGAAGTTTTAGTGCTTGGAGGTGGTATTATTGCAGATGATTTGGAAATATATGAAGTGATACTAAGAAGAATAAAAAGTTATGCAATGCCGCTCTCTTTGCAAACTGTAAAGATAGTCCGTTCACAACTTGAAGATGCTGCGCTAAGAGGAGCATTTCTATTAAAGGATACCTATGTCAAATAAATTAAAAATACTTTTTACAGCTTCAGAAGTTGTTCCTTTTGAAAAAACGGGCGGGCTTGCAGATGTTGCAGGTGCACTTCCAAAAGCTTTGGAAAAACTGGGACATAAGGTCATTGTTGTGATGCCTCGTTATTATAATATCGATAAAAACCAACTAGAGCAACTACCGGCTCCTTTGGGTGTTCCTATGGGAAGCATGGGAGAGTTTTGGGCAGGGGTGTACAAAACAAAACTGTCAAATAGTAAGGTCTCTATCTATTTTATAGATTATGAAGCTTACTTTGGACGCAGTGGTTTATATGGAGATCGAAATGGTGGTTATCCTGATAATGACAAACGTTTTATTTTTCTCTCTAAAGCAGCTTTGCAGCTTTGTAAGATGCTTCATTTTACACCTGATATTATCCACTCACATGACTGGCACACGGCCGCTCAGCCTCTTTTGGCAAAAACACGCTTTGTGCATGATTTTGCACATGCGGCAACTGTTTTAACAATTCACAATTTGCAGCATCAAGGTTATTGCGATAAAAGCATTATAGATGTTATGGAAGTAGGTTGGGAACATTTTAATCCGCATGAATTGGAGAGTTTTGATGGTGTCAACCTACTCAAAGGTGGTATTACTGTAGCAGATGCGGTGACTACTGTTTCAAAAAAATATGCGCAGGAGATTCAGACAGCCGAGTTTGGTTTTGGACTTGACGGGCATATTCGCGCACATAATGAAAAGCTCTTTGGCATTTTAAATGGTGTGGATTATGATGAATGGAATCCTTCCAAAGATAAGTTCATAACTATGCAGTATGATAGAAATAATATGAATGGAAAAGTACTCTGTAAAAGAGATTTGCAGAAATATTTTGGATTACCTTTACGCGGAGATATTCCACTCATCGGTTTTGTTGGGCGTTTTGTAGAACAGAAGGGAATATCACTTATTGCCGGTGTAATTGACAGCCTGCTTTTGCATGATATTCAGATAGTAATGCTTGGAACAGGAGAGGCTTGGGCTGAGCACTTTTTCTCTGAAGTTGCTGCTAGAAGAGAGAATTTCGCGTTACATGTCGGCTACTCAAATGCTTTGGCACATAAGATCGAAGCAGGAAGTGATATGTTTTTAATGCCTTCCCTTTTTGAACCGTGTGGACTCAATCAAATCTATAGCTTGCGTTATGGAACGCTCCCAATTGTACGTGCAGCAGGCGGGCTTGATGATACTATCATTAATTTCGATGAAGAGTACGAAAGAGGCAATGGCTTTAAATTTTATAATGCAAACAATGAAGCACTCTACAACACAGTTTTGTGGGCAGTAGATGTTTATAAACATAAAAAAGAGGCATTTAAAAGAATGCAACAGTTTGCAATGCAGGAACATTTTAGCTGGGAGGATTCGGCTAAAGAGTATGAGAAAGTGTATTTATTTGCACTTGAGAATAGAAGAGGAAAGTAAAATGAAACATGAAGTTTTTTATGATGTGTCACGTTTGAGTGAGTTTGATATCTATCTTTTTAAAGAAGGTACGCATAGCAAGCTTTATCAGCATCTTGGAGCCCACGCTATGCAAAGAGATGGAGTGGAGGGAGTCCATTTTGCGCTATGGGCACCCAATGCAAAAAGTGTAGCAGTTGAGGGAGACTTTAACAGTTACAATCCTGCTTCACACCCTCTACAACTTCGTAGTGATGATTCAGGTATATGGGAGGGATTTATCAGTAATGTGGCGCTTGGAACTACTTACAAATACTATGTGGATTCTGATAATTTTCATGTAAATAAAGATAAATCTGATCCTTTTGCTTTTTATGCAGAGGTTGCACCGAGTTCTGCTTCAAAGATTTGGAATTTGGATAATTTTGCATGGAGTGATGCAAAATGGATGAAAAAAAGAGCAAAAAATAATTCTCATAAAGCACCCATTTCTATCTATGAAGTACATTTAGGTTCATGGAGACGCAAAGTTGAGGAAGATAACCGCTTTTTGACTTATGTAGAATCAGCACATCTTTTAGCCGAGTATCTTCTTGAGATGAACTACACACATGTTGAGTTAATGCCTGTGATGGAGCACCCTTTTGAGGGTTCGTGGGGCTATCAGACAACCGGATATTTTGCTCCGACATCACGCTATGGCTCACCGCAGGAGTTTATGGAGTTTGTCGATATTATGCACAGCCATGGTATTGGTGTTATTTTAGACTGGGTGCCTTCGCATTTTGTTAATGACGGACATGGACTGATGAATTTTGACGGCACCTGTTTGTATGAGCATGCAGATCCTAAAAAAGGGTATCACCCTGAGTGGAAAAGTGCCATATTTAATTATGATAGAAATGAAGTACGGGCTTTTTTAATCAGTTCGGCAATGTTCTGGCTGGATATGTATCATGCCGACGGCATACGAGTTGACGGCGTTGCCTCTATGCTTTATCTTGATTATGCAAGAGAAGCAGGGGAGTGGGTGCCAAATGAAGACGGCTCTAATGTAAACCGCGGTGCCGTGAAGTTTTTGCAGGATTTAAATACTACGGTATATAAAAATTTCCCCGATATTATTATGGCAGCCGAGGAATCTACAAACTACGCAATGGTAACGGGTCCCGTGGACAAAGGCGGACTCGGCTTTGGTTATAAATGGAATATGGGCTGGATGCATGATATTTTAAAATATATGAAAGTAAATCCACTTTTTCGCCAACATAATCATAAAGATCTTACTTTTAGTTTTGTATATATGTTTAATGAAAATTATATACTGCCTTTAAGCCATGATGAGGTTGTCCATATGAAAGGCTCGCTTGTTAATAAAATGCCGGGAGACAATTATAAAAAATTTGCAAATCTCAGGGCACTTTATGCGTTAATGATGGCACATCCTGGGAAAAAATTACTCTTTATGGGTGGTGAGTTTGCCCAGTTTAATGAGTGGCATTATGAAGCAAGTCTTGATTGGCATCTCTTAGAACATGCTCCACATCAAGAGATACAGCGTTGCGTAAAAGAGCTTAACCGACTCTATAAAGAAGAACCATCTTTACATAGAAATGATGTTGAAAAAGAGGGGTTCAGCTGGATAGAGGAGAATGATTACACTGCTAATGTCATTGCCTTTATCCGCAAAGGAGCACGGAACCAAAAACCGATTGTTGTCATTTGTAATTTTGCGGACAAGGAGCATACGAACTATAAGCTTGGTGTTGCAAGCAGAGGTGTCTATGAAGTTGTATTTTCTTCTGATGATAGTAGCTTTGGAGGGAGTACTCAAACTTATACAGATATGAAATCTAGTGCTAAAGAGGTGCATGGACGTAAGAACAGTATAGAAGTTACACTGCCTCCACTCAGTGTAACCTATCTTAAGAAAGTTTAAAAAATGATGAAAACTATACTAAATCTAGTAAAAGTAGAACATAGAGGAACAGCTATTTAGGGAATTAGATTTTTGAAAAAGTTGTCTTGACAAATTTGGGTAAGTATAGTCTCCTTATTTTTTCATTGTATCTTTTTGTTTTCTTAGCAGCCAGTCTGTTATTTTGTATATTTCTGTTA
>CAZCMR010000051.1:0-10938 GCA_964499805.1 uncultured Sulfurimonas sp. | reverse complement strand
GCTTCAGAAGTTATCAGTAATTCATAAGTATAGCATGTGTATAGCTACATAAACAGCTGCGTTTAAACGCAGCCGCCGTATAAAAGAGAATAAAACTCTCTTATTTGATTTTTTCTAAAATCGCATCTACCGTGAAGCCAAATTTTTCAAAAAGCTGACCGGCCGGTGCTGACGCACCAAATGTATCCATACCGATTACCTCATCTGCAAAACGGTACCATTCAAGTCCGCGCGCAGCTTCTATAGCAACTTTTTTCGTTCCATCAACGATAATACTGTCAATATACTCTTTATCTTGTTCAATAAAAAGATCATAACAAGGAACACTTACCACATTTGCAGGTACATCTTTTGCATTGAGTGCCTCTTTGACTTTTAGAGCAAGTTCCACTTCAGAACCGCTTGCCATAAGTGTGATGACTGCGTTTGCATCACTTGCAAGCATATAACCACCACGAGATGCCTCTCCTTTAACCGCTTCAGGAAGCAGGGCAAGGCTTTGACGAGAACATACAAACGCAGATGGTGATTTTTCCATCGCCAGAGCTTTTTTCCATGCTGCTACATTCTCACGACCATCAGCAGGACGCCAAACATAGAAGTTTGGAAGTGCACGAAACTGAGAAAGATGCTCGATCGGCTGATGCGTCGGCCCGTCTTCACCCACTCCGATACTGTCATGTGTCCATACAAAGAACTGCTGAATACCGGTAAGTGCTGCGATTCTTGCTGCCGGTTTTAGATAATCTGAAAATACAAAGAATGTAGATGTAAATGGTTTCAGCGGACCATAAAGTGCCATTGCGTTTGCAATCGCTCCCATTGCATGTTCACGAATACCAAAGTAGATATTTCTGCCCTTTGGATATGTTCCCATATCGTTAAGGTATGTTTTGTTTGACGGTGAAAGGTCAGCAGAACCACCAAGGAAACTAGGAATACCGCGTGCTATTGCATTTAAGATTTTTCCATTTGTATTTCGTGTCGCATCCGCTTTGTCAAACTCCGGCCACTGGATTCTTGAGTAGTCCGGATTTTGCAGTGCATCCAAAGCCTCGTTTTGTTCCATCAAAGGGAGTGTTTTTTGTCTGTGAATCCACTCACGCTCTAAGAGATCTCCCTCTTCAATCGCACATCTAAATCGCGCCATTACATCTTCATCTACAAAGAATGTTTTCTCAGGGTCAAAACCTGCGGCTTGTTTTGCTTGTGCAATCACATCTTCACCAAGTGGTGCACCGTGAGAGTGATGCGAACCTTCAAGTTTGCCCGCACCTTTTGCTATGATGGTATTTGCAATGATAAGTGTCGGCTTTGTATTTGCTTTTGCAGTTGTAAGTGTTGCGTCGATATCATCATAATCATGTCCGTCACACTCAAGCACATTCCAACCCTGAGCTTCAAATCTCTGCGTGATATTTTCACTGATACTCAGCTCTGTTGAGCCTTCGATCGTAATACGGTTGGAGTCATAAATAACAATAAGATTGTCAAGCTTGTTATGTCCCGCAATTGAGCAGGCTTCATAGCTGATACCCTCTTCAAGATCACCGTCACCACAAAAACAATAGACATTATGATCAATCAAATCAGCAGTATCACTGTTAACCTGTGCAGCCATAAATTTTGAAGCCATTGAGAAACCTACTGCGTTTGCAACACCCTGACCAAGAGGCCCTGTAGTAATCTCAATCCCTTTTGTATGTCCATACTCCGGATGTCCCGGAGTTTTAGAATCTAATTGACGGAAGTTTTTTAAGTCTTCCAGCTCTAGCCCATATCCCCAAAGATAATAAAGAGAGTAGATAAGCCCTGTCGCATGTCCACCTGAAAAAACCAGTCTGTCGCGGTTTAGCCATGATGGATTTTTAGGATTGTGATTTAAATGCTCACTTAAAACCACTGCAATATCAGCAAGTCCCATAGGCGCACCCGGATGACCTGAGTTCGCACGTTGCACCATATCTGCTGCTAAAAATCTAATCGTATCTGCCATTTTTTTGCGCATTACATTTGTATCCATCTTTGTATCTTCCTTGTGTTATTTATGTCTGTTTATATATTTGCTCAATAAAGGTGACAGCTCACTTCGTAAACTCTCATCAAAATTATGCATCTCATCGGTTAAAGTATCAGCAAGAACATTTGCCTCTCTCATCGCCTGTTCTACTCCCAAAATAGTAACGAAACTGTTTTTATCTTCATCATTGTTTGTAAGTTTCCCTGCCTCTTGTGAACTTTGTGTAACATCTAAAATATCATCTTGAATCTGAAAAAGCAGTCCAAGTTTTATACCAAAATCGTACAGCTTTTGTGCCATCTCTTCTTTACCTACTATGATAGCTCCCATCTTAAGAGAAGCGGCAATAAGTTTTGCTGTTTTATTTGTATGGAGTATTCGTATATCTTCTACACTAAGCGGCTTATTTTCAAAGTGACAATCAATAGCCTGACCTAAAACCATACCATTGAGTCCACCATTTTGTGCAAGTTCTCTTATAAGCTTTACTCTCGTCTCATCAGAAAAAGGAGCATTGGCTAGGACTTCAAAAGAGTAAGTATTTAACGCATCTCCAACCAAAATAGCAGTCACTTCATCAAAAACAACATGCAGAGTAGGATTTCCACGACGTAGAGGAGAGTCATCCATCGCCGGCAGATCATCATGGATAAGTGAGTAGGTATGCAGCAACTCTATTGCATACGCAGCATAACGTGCAGAGTCAAGCATCAGAGGGTTATAAGCCTTTACTACACCAAGCAGAAGTGCAGGACGGAAGCGTTTACCTCCGGCTTTGAGCATATTTTGCAGAGCCTCTTCATAATGAGGATGTATACTTGTAGATATTGGTAAGTTTTCTAATAAAAATTGCTCAAAGTTTTGCATGTGAAATTTTAGTCTTTTTCTACTTAATATTTACAAAAAATTGGAACTTATTTCGCTCAAACAGAAGAGAGGAGTAGTCTTTGAAGTTTTCTATATACAGGCGCAGTTGTTCTTGGTTATTTACTGCTACTGCGTTTACCCCAAGCAGCCTATCTCCAACTTTAAGCCCATACGATTGGAACTCTTGACTTAAACGTGTAATATGGAGTTTATCATCAAAATATATTCCTTTTTGTTCTAAAAAAGTATCACTTAAATAGCCACCACCATATCTTTTTTGAGTGACAACATCAAAAGTGAAAAACTTCTCTCCTCTTTTGAGTTTTACACGATGTTTTGAACCTAGTTTTGAGAAAAGAATTCTTTGCATAAGCTCATTTGCACTTTTCACTTTTACTCCATCAAACGCAGTAATAGAGTCTCCCTTTTTAAAAGGATTGTTTTTCATAAAAGGATCATTTGCATTTACAACAACAAGCCCCCCTTCATCAGCAACACGAATTCCGATATCTCCATAAGAGAGATCTTTGGAATTCATAAAATGTTTCAGATACTCTTTTTGTATCACACCATCAGCGGTTGCAATACCTTCTAAAACACAACAACTGTTAAGTATTAAAGCAGGTGTTGCAAATGAGTGGCTATATTTTGCAAAAGAGTTCAAACCAACTTGCTCTTTCAAAAATTTTCCCTCTTTTGCCTCTTTTGTATTGACAATCGCAGTATGGAGTTGTAAGTTCATATCAAGATCAAAGGGGTATTCAAAGTTTTGTTTATCTTTTACAAGATATAAATGAAGAAAAGGATCATATTTGAGCACTGCTGCGTTTGGAATACTGTGTGTAAAAATAATGCGCTGTTTGTTTTGTATAACTATTGAAGGCCTGTTGTACAAAAGAGCTTTAGAGTCTTTAATCTTATTGATACAAGATGTATAGCTACCCTCACAGGCATATAGAGAGATAAAAAGAAGTTCAAAGAGGACAAATAGGCGTAACACCTACTTGTTTCCACCAAATGGATTTGCACCGCCTAAACCACCAAGCATACCCATAGCACTGCTTTGTTGATTTTGCTGAACCATTTTGTTTGCATCATTAATGGCACCGATTAGCAAAATCTGTAAAGATTCCTTATCGGTTAAGAGTTCATCGTCAATATTAAGATCAATTACCTCGCCATTGCCATTAAGTGTAAGCTCTACCATACCACCACCGCTTTTGACAGAGAAAGTTTTAGATGCGAGTTCTTCTTTGAGTTTTTGTGCATTCTCTTCAAAGCCAGAAAGCATTTTACTGAGGTCACCCATATTTGAAAACATATTAGATCTCGTCGTGGATTGCGTCTATATTGTTATCATCATTCAAAAGAACGACTTTTGGTTTGTAGTTTTCCAGCTCTTTTTCATCATATGTTGCATATGCAACGATGATAACTTTATCACCTTTGTGAACTTTACGAGCTGCAGCACCATTGAGACAGATGTCTCGCTTGCCTCGTTCACCAAGAATAATATAGGTAGAGAATCTCTCACCATTGTTGATATTTAAAATCTCTACCTTTTGTCCAACTCGCATCTTTGAAGCTTCTAAAAGCTCCTCATCTATTGTGATTGAACCAACATAGTTTAGGTTGGCATCAGTAACAGTAGCACGATGGATTTTGCTGTACAACATTTCGATAGTCATTTATTATCTACCCATTTGCTTTTGCATTTCAGCCGGTGAGATAGGTTCATCCCACATCTCTGCATCAATTACATACTCTTGGACAACATTACCACCGATGATATGATCAGTAACAATTTTGTCAATCTTCTCTTTTGTCAAACCTGCGTACATTGTGTGACCTGGTTCAACAAGCATTACAGGACCAGAAGAACAACGGTTCATACAAGAAGTACGAATCGGCTGTACAGTTCCCATAATACCCTCTTGCATCAATTTTTGTGCAAGATACTGAAATAGATCCTGTGTCTGTGGTGTTACACAAGAAGGTTTTGGCATACCTGGAGGAGCAGACTGCTCACATTTAAATATATAAAATGCCGGTTGAGGGATTCCCATAAACTAATCCTTAATTTTTTGCGAAATTATACCGAAAATCTACATAAATAATCTAATAGTGTAAGATAAGTTTATATTTTTAAGCTTATCTGCAACTTTTTAGATATAATTTGCAAAATAATTTTAAAGGTTTTATTTGAAAAATTTCATACTTTTTTTAACTCTTTTTAGTTTCACTACTCTATTTGGAGATGGAAAAATCTACATGGGACTTGGTCTCTCTAGAGTAAGTGAAAACATCCTGCCTTACCTTCATTATTCAGAAAAAACTATTGTAAACACTGAATTGTCGGCAAAAATAGGATATGGCGACAGAAAAGCTTATGCCGCTGAACTCTCTATTGATTATCTTCAAAACCACTCAAAATACTTTGCACAGGGTGATGCACAAAAACTTGGATTTAACGTATCTGTACTCAAAGCCTATGATTTTGATATCTATGTTAATCCATATCTAAAAGTTGGTTTTGGTTCAGGAATGCTCAAAACAAATATTGACACAACAAATAACTCACTTACATATGGAAATTTTCATCTAGGTGGGGGACTTTTTATTCCTCTCTCTAGCCAAATGGATATTGAAATAGCGTATCAATACACTTTCGTCTCTTATGAAAAGATTGACTTAAGCGATTCAACAAATCCAAAATCTCATATAAATTCAATCTATACAGGATTTAATATTAGATTTTAAGCAACTCTCTTACAACTACTCTATCATCAAAAGGAAACTTTTTATCGTAGATAATCTGATAAGATTCATCACCTTTACCAAGTATTACAACGACCTCTTCATCTTCTTGCGCATCAAGAGCCATCTCAATAGCTTTTTTTCTATTAAGCTCTACTACTACGTTTGTTCTGTCTTGAATACCGGCCAATATCTCATCAGCTATAATTTCAGGATCTTCATTTCGAGGGTTATCACTTGTGATAAATACTTTTTTAGCCAAACTGGCAGCTACACGCCCCATAATAGGACGCTTTGTTTTATCTCTGTCACCACCGGCACCAAAAACCACAAGAAGCTCTTTCTCTTTAAGTGCATTTAAAACCTGTTGCATTCCATCTGGGGTATGAGCAAAATCCACTATGACATTTGGAGCCGCACACACCTGCTCCATCCTTCCGCTGACACCGGCAAAGTTATCTACTACCTCCGCTATCTCTTCTAAGGATTTGTCTGTTACAAGATGTGTAGCAGCGATTGCGGCCATCAGATTGTAGAGATTAAAAAAACCATGCAGTGAAGCAGTAAAAGGGACTATCTCTTGAAAGTGCTGGATAATTCCACTTGAACCCTCATTGAGAGAATAGGCCATAAGTCTGTATGTAGAGGGGTTTTCTATACTGTAGGTATAGGCATTTTTAAAGTTAAACGCAGCCTTTACTTCATCTTTGTTTATAAGTTTTTTTCCTTCATCTTGAAAAAAGCTGTTCTTTACCTTGATGTACTCTTCTATTGTCTTATGATAATCCAAATGATCTTGTGTAATATTTGTTAAAATTTTCAACTCAAAATTCAAACCTTCAATGCGTCGCTGCTCAATAGCATGTGAACTTACTTCCATTATGAAATATTCGCACCCTGCTTCTACCGCCTGATAGATATGTTTGTAGGTATTAAGCACTGATGGTGTCGTAAGTGTTTTACCCTCGCATACTTCATCATTCATAAAAAGCCCGCGTGTACCTTGCATAGCTGCTTTGTAGCCTAAATCAAGTAAAAAAGAGTAAATAGCACTCGCTGTAGTCGTTTTACCGTTTGTGCCGGTAATACCCACAATTTTAATCTTATCTACACCAAAAAGTGCTGCAATATCTTTAATATTTATAATAGAATGTGCACCATTTTCTTTGGCATTTTCCAAGTATGGTCTGTTTTGATGTGTAAGTACAAACGCAGTCTCACTGTCACACTCTTGTGAATTTTCACTTACATACTTGTAGGGCTGATTTGGCAGTTCAATTTTCAATACTGTGACCTTTGATTAATTTTTTAAGCAATGTATGCAAAACTTTTTCCGTAGGATAGAGACTGAGTGCATTTTCTATATAAGTAAGTGCCATTTCTGAGAATCCATTTGCAATCAATTTATCGAGAAAATCTATAAAGTCCTCTTTTTTTGTAATAATTACACGTGTTGAGAACATAATATTTTCAAAAATCTCTTTAAAATTACCGCCATCCTCAAGAAGCTTTTTAAAATCACTGTAGAGAATACCGTCTTCAAACTCTAATCTGTCTCGAAGCGGTTCGGCAAAAACTTCACTCAGTTTTTCCAAGGATCCATCCATGCTCTCTAAAATTTCACTCATAATCATATCTGCCTGCTCTTTGTCTTCCTCTTTGAGAACTTCATAATAATCAAATAGAGCCTCCGCACCATCTTCCCCGCTCAAGGCCATTTCCGAAAGGATAACTCCATTAAAAGCCTCTTTGGAATTTGGATAGTTTTGCAAAACTTCTGCGAATTTTTCAAGAGCACTCTTATACTCAGCCTTTGAAAAACTCTCTTTTGCTTGTGATAATATCTTGTATTTACTAATTCTGCTCATCTTCTTCTTTTATAAATTATCTATATCGTGTTCCATACCTATCGGTACATTAACAACACTTATTTCTGGATGAATATCCATTCTCAGCTGTCTCTCAACACCATATTTCAATGTTGTTCCACTACTTGCACACCCAATGCAAGCACCTTTTAGCTGCACATAGACACTGCCATTTTTCACGGTAATAAAATCTATGTCACCACCATCAAGTGCTAAAGATGGTCTCACTTTTTCGATTACTGCTTTTACCGGTTCCAATAACTCTTCATCTGTAAATGGTATCATTTTTATCCTTTGTCTCTCTAAGCGTTTCTTTTCTATAAAATATGACAAAATCGCTTAACAACACATAAAATATTAATTTAACTTCTCTTTTAAAGTGAGTATCTCCTGAACATAAATCGGTCTTCGCATACCAACTAAAATATAGTCAATCTCCTCTTTTTGAAGTAGAAATTCCAGCGCACACTCTTGTAATCTTTTTTTACACTCTTTAAAAACGTCTTTTAGTTCAGTTCTTAAACGCAGTGAACATTCATATGCTACTGTTTTTCTGTATTCATTTAAAAATATTTCAATATATCTGAGCAGATCTTCCAAAGCATTATTATCTATCTTCTCCAACACATTTTTAATATGCGGCATAATCTGCATAGTTAAAAAAGTATCATACTCCCCTATCCAGCCAAATTTATGCCTGTGTGCATCCATCTGCTCAATCAAATTATAGAGTGGTTTAAGCAGTGCGTCATCACTTATTTCAAGCAGTTCATTGAGATAATAATCATACTCTTTTGCATCGTCATAATCAGCCAAACGAAACATCAAGTTATTATACTGCGCATTTAGAGGACGGTTCGAGAGGACTCGAAGTCCATTCTCTTTTGCCCATTTGGCACACTTTAGTCCCTCTTGCTCCAAGATATTGATTGGCAATTCAATAGTAGTAAAGCTATGTTTGTCATTGCCTATCTCTTGCGCAGCCTTTTGAGCTAAAACCAGCAGGTCTTCATAGGGTAAAAATTCAGCATCACTGCTCTTTTTACTAAAACTGTTTGAACTAATACCATAAGAGTCAATTCTTTGCTCTTTCACTTCCCTTTCAAGACCTAAAAAGGCATCATAGAGTCTCTCATACATTGCATCAAGCATCTCATCTTTTGGCAGCTCTTTTTTTAATGCATCATATATAAAATATTCAGGATTGTGAATAAGATAGCAGTCGATTTTATCCATTTGCAATCTTTGCAAGGATTGGGTTAACTGCTCATGCAAAAACTCTTTTGATATAGAGTGATAACAACTCTCACTAAATTCAATTACTCCATCAAAAGGGTTCTCTTTAAACGCAGTAAGATTGCTTCCTTGAATGTAGCCATATTTACTGACAATTTTAATTTTTGAACGGATATCATCATCTGTATATTGTAAGACCTTGCCAATCGCTCTCTCGGCACCACCATCAGTATAGTTTGTAGAAGTATCAATCAGCTCAATACCACCTTCTACAGCCTCTTTAAGTGCTTCAATATGTAAAGGGTTTTGATCTGAAATTCTGTAAGTTCCAAACGCGAAAGTACTCATAATTTATATCCTGGTTAAGTATTTTAGAATTGGGAAGTTTTAGAAGGTTGCAAGAAGAGTTCTCTTCCTGCACTAGAGTGAAAGAAACTTCACTCCAGTAATGAAATAGTAGCTTATACTAATTCAATAAATGCCATTGGTGTAGCATCACCACGGCGAATACGAGTTCTAGTAATTCTAGTATAACCACCAGTACGATCAACATACTTAGGAGCTATCTCATTTACTAAAGCTTTAGTAGCTTCTTTACTTTGAAGCGCTGCAAATACTGCTCTGTGTGCATTTGAATCATTTTTACCAGCAGTAGTGATCAGTTTTTCAACGTAAGAACGAAGTTCTTTTGCTTTTACAGCAGTAGTCTCAATTTTACCATGTTCTATTAACGAAATACTCATGTTCGCTAAAAGTGCCTTACGGTGAGCACTTGTACGACCTAGTTTACGATATCCATGACGATGTCTCATATCTTATTCCTCTTTATTTTGCCGTTACGCGGCTTCAATTTTCTTTTTTAATGCAGTTACTACGTCATCAGCTAAATCAGCACCAACTTCGAATCCAAACTCTTGTACTTTCTCTACGATTTCATCATAAGATTTTTTTCCAAGATTTTTTACATTTTTAAGATCATTTGTACTCATCAGTACAATTTCACCTATCAATTTAATATTTGAGCGATCAAGACAGTTAAAACTACGCGCACTTAATCCTAAACTATCTATGTTAGTAGTTAGTTTTTTCAAATCTGGCGATTCTTCAACTCTCTCTATTGTAGCAGGAGCCTTAACATTAATCTCTGAATTAAACACAGCAAGTTGTGCATACATTACTTCCAATGAGTTTCTAAACGCATCTACCGGAGAGATTTGTCCATCAGTTTTAATGTTCATGACAACTCTTTCAAAGTTAGGATTATCTTCAACAAGAACATTCTCAATTTTATATGTAGCACTTCTTACAGGTGTGAAGTAAGCATCTAGTGCAATGTATCCATCTTCTACTTCTTCCATAGTGTCTTCACTTGCAACATAGCCAATACCTTTAGCTATTTTAACACTAAAGTTAAATGTAGAATCTTCATTTAGTGTTGCAAGAGGAGCTTCTGGAGTCATAACTTCAACATCATCATTGCTAAGATCTGAACCTTTAATTGTACAAGGGCCAGCAAAACTGTAGTTTATTTCAGTTTCACTTACATCATCGTTTAATCTAAAACGGATCTCTTTAAGATTTAAAATAAAATCAGAGATATCTTCAAGCATACCACGAACAGAGTCGAATTCATGCTTAGCACCCTCGATTTTTATAGCTATTGGCGCATAACCAACAGAGCTACTTAATAGAAAACGGCGAAGTGGATGCGCTAAAGAGATAGCATATCCAGTTTCAAACGGATACGCCATTATGTTAGCTTCATTCTCACTAATTTGTTCTACCTCGAACTCTTGAGGAGCAAGTGGAGTAGTTTTAATTTTTTTCATATCTTTTACGCCTTTTATATTAATTATTATTTCGAGTAGAGTTCAACGATTAAACGTTCTTCAACTGGAATAACAACTTCATCACGCTCTGGTAAACGAGTAAATATACCGAAAACTTTTTCAGCATCGATGTCCACCCATGGAGCAAGACCAGTTTGATTTGTAAGTTCTATAGCACGAACAATTTGAGCATTCGTTTTACTTGCTTCTTTTATTTCAATTTTTTGACCGACTTTAACACGGTAAGAAGGAATATCTAATTTTTTTCCATCTACTAAGATATGACCATGAGTTACAAGTTGACGTGCAAATCTACGAGTAGATGCAAATCCCATTCTGTAAACAACATTGTCTAATCTTT
>CAZCMR010000050.1:7171-10945 GCA_964499805.1 uncultured Sulfurimonas sp. | reverse complement strand
AGCCTCTTTAGCCTTAGAGTATGTTGTGATAACTTCTGTAGATAGAGATGATCTTGATGATTATGGAGCAGGACATTTTGCAGCCTGTGTAAAAACTGTAAAAGAGAAAAATCCACAGATAAAGATAGAACTTTTAACTCCTGACTTTCGTTTTGCTCAAGCATCTTTAGATACAATCATAGCAAGTGATGTCCATAAACTTGCACACAATCAAGAGACAGTGCAGCGTCTGAGTAAAAGTGTGCGACCACAGAGTGACTACAGGCGTTCACTCCAAGTACTCCAATACTACGCAACACACTCTACAGCAATCATCAAATCCTCTTTAATGGTAGGGCTTGGTGAGTCAGAAGATGAACTAAGAGAGACAATGCAAGATCTTTTGGATGTCGGTGTGAGTGAACTTACAATAGGGCAGTATCTCCAACCTACCCCAAAGCATCACAGGGTTGAGCGATACTACCCGAGTGAATTTTTTGAAGCGATGAAAAAAGAGGCTTACAGTATGGGGTTTAAAGCTGTAGCTTCAGGCATACTTGTAAGAAGTTCCTATTTTGCAGAGGAGTTGGGAAGATGAAAAAAGCACAATTAATACTTGTAAGACACGGTCAGAGTGTTTATAACCTACAAAATCGCTTTACCGGCTGGACAGATGTTGAGTTGAGCCAACAAGGTCAAACTGAAGCCCGCCAAGCAGGAACACTTTTAAAAGAGCATCACATATATCCTGATATCTGTTTTACCTCATGGCTCAAGCGTGCCATACATACAGCAAATCTGGCTTTAGAAGAGTTGCAATGGGAACATATAGATGTCTATCGCTCCTACAAACTCAATGAAAGGCACTACGGTACATGGCAAGGAAAAGATAAAAATGAGATTAGAGCCCAAGAAGGCGATGCAAAATTTTTAGCTGTTCGACGCGGTTACGATGTACCCCCTCCTCCTTTGGATGAGAACGATGAGCGTGTTGTTTGGCGAGAAAAAAAGTATGCAAATATCCCGCACAACATGCTCCCTCTTAGCGAATCGCTCGAAGATACACGCAAACGGGTTGTCGAGTATTTTCAAGATAAGATACAAACAGAACTTCAAAAGCACAAGAGAGTGCTCATCTCAGCTCACGGGAACTCTCTTCGTGCTTTGGTGATGTATCTTGAAAAGATATCTGCAGAGGATATTGTCAAGCTTGAAATTCCGACAGGAGAGATTATTGTTTACACATTTGACAGCTTGCTCAACATAGAAAAAAAAGAGATTTTAACCGAAAAGACAAAGGATACTGATTGAACTATTATCTTGCTCTGCTTTTGCTCTTTGGCGGTTTGTTTATTGTCATTATGGCTGTTTATTTTTTACTAAAGATAAGAGAGCAAAGATATCTCAAACAGATACTTGCACTTCCTTTTAAAGAAGAAGATCGAGCATATCTTAAAAAAACACTTCACTATGCAAATCTCTCTACAGAAGATAAAGACAAAATAGAGCACTCTATCATGTTATTTACCCACACCAAAGAGTTTATCGGTGTAGGTATTGAAGTCACAGGGGAGATGAAAGTTATCATCGCCTTTTATGCCTGTTTGTTACTCCTGCATAAAACAACTACAAACTGTTACGACAATCTCAAAACAATCATCATCTACCCAAATGCCGTTGCGTTTGAAAATATTCAAGCATCTAACGGCATCTACACAAAAGAGCAGTTTCTCATAGATGGTCAAGCAGTCAATGACACTGTAATCATTATATGGCATGATGCAAAAAGAGAGGCATACCATCTACGCCACAACAATGTTATCATACATGAGTTTGCGCATGAGATTGACTTTATGGATGGGGAGATAGATGGAGTGCCTCCGATTGAGCGTTCAAAATATGATGAATGGACACGTGTACTTTTCAATGATTACAAAAAACTAAGTGATGTTGTTTTAAAGAACAGAGAGTGGGGGAAATACAAACTTTTAGGTGCGTATGCCTCAACAAATGAAGCGGAATTTTTTGCCGTTGTCACAGAACGCTTTTTTGAATCACCAAAGAGTTTAAAAAAGCACTTTCCCGAACTTTACAATGAACTCAAAAAATTCTACAACATAGATACCATCAAACTTGTAACTTAATATTTAAATAGCAATATAAAGAGAATTGGTGCTATAATATTTTTCTACAAGCATTTTTATTAAAAGGAAAAATTATGCAAGATTTTATGGATGCTGTACTTTTTGGTTTCAAAGGTATCTTTCGGGCAAAAACAATGAAATACGCTATGATAGGAGGAGTAGTTATCTCTACTCTATGGATAGTTCTTGGACTCTTTTTTTGGTCTGACATCATTACGTTTACAAGCTCTATCTTAGAACTTATTCCCTTTTCTATGTTACGTTCAAATGGAGCATGGATGCTCTCTGCTTTTGTTTGGCTGCAGCTTGTGCTGGTCACTTTCGCTCTCATTTTTGCATTTTTTGGAAATATTATCGTAGAGAGAGTCGATAGAGACAGATATGCCACCTTTTCCATAACTATCGGTCTGTTAAGTGCAGCTTTTTGGGGTGTCGTATGGTTTTTTTCACATAGTTACATCTATGCACAGTTTTTAAAACTTCTCACATGGCTCCCTTTTGAAACAGTTGAAAAAGGACTCTCCTACCTCATTGGATTTTATATTATCTACAACGGCATTATCGTCAGTATGATATTTATCACAAGTATGTTCAGCACTTCATTTTTATCTGAAGTAAAAGAGGAGGAGTTCCCTTATGATAAAATGCATGATGAGTATGAGTACAAAACCATCATCAAAACTCTTAAAGATACGGGAGTATTTTTAGCACTTTCCATCCTCTCTTTTCCCCTTCTGTTTGTTCCGGTTGTAAACTTTTTTATTTTAGTAGGTCTTTGGACATGGATGATGAAAGATACCATCGCTTATGATACGGCTGCGTTTGTCTTTGGTGCAGTGGAAAAAGAGAAACTCAAAGAGTATAAAGGTGCAATCTGGGGTTTAAATATGATAGGATCACTCTTTAACTTCATCCCTGTTTTCAATGTATTCGCACCCTACTTTACAGAACTTGCGATGTTTTACTACTTCAAAGAGAAACGTCTCACATAGGCTGCATTTGGCTCTACTTCATCGTTGAGCCACACTTGCCTGCTCCGCATTTCATGAGAGATTTTTCGGCTTTCATGCTTGTTCCACATTTCCCCTCTCCACACTTGAGCGTCATCTTTTTTGTTTTTGGGTCTCTCACGCAATCATAAAGCTTTTTGGTACTCTTTGCTTGATGGACACACTCTTTTCTAGGGTCATTTTCACGCATTTGACGTAAAATATTTCTTTTTTTCTTTGCAAGGGCTGCATTACCGTCAAACATATTTGCACCACACTTTCCTGCACCGCACTTCATACCAGGAACAGAGGATCTACTTGCTTTTTTTTCATCACTGCAGGCTGAAAAGAGAAGAGCTGCAAGAAAGAGAATAAGACTAGTTTTTTGCATCTTTTTTCTCTTTAGCCACCTCAAACTTTCCAACCGCACACGATACAAAACTTTTTGCCTGTGCTGTGGTGTTCTCTACAAATCCAAGAGTCTCATCTGCCATAGGATAGCCTAAAGATTTAAGTGCCTCACGCAGAGCGGTAACTTTGGCATCTTCTATCTCTAAAGTAATCTCACGCGGCATTACTTCAAGATTTACTTCGATCTCGCCAAATTGGTCTTGCAGTTTTGTCATAAGTGTATTGGCACAGCCGCCACACTTTACATTTTG
>CAZCMR010000050.1:0-7071 GCA_964499805.1 uncultured Sulfurimonas sp. | reverse complement strand
TTTGTCATCTCCCATTTCATATATATCTCATAGAGTATCGGAATTATAACCAAAGAGAGTATAGCTGAGCTTACTACCCCTCCTAGCATCGGTGCTGCAATGCGCTGCATCACTTCACTTCCCACTCCATGTGTATACATAATCGGAGCAAGTCCTGCTAAAATGGCAAAAACCGTCATCAGTTTTGGTCGTACCCTCTGCACTGCTCCTTCATATATTGCTGCGTTTAGATCACTCAGATTAAACGCAGCCGCTTTTTTTGCTTTAAGCTCATCGACACTCTCTTGCAGATAAATGATCATCACTATTGCTGTCTCAGCTGCCACGCCAAGCAGAGCCAAGAAACCGACAATGACGGCAATACTCATCGCAAAATTAAGCATATCTATGTAGATGAGTCCACCAAGCAGTGCAAACGGCAGCGTAAAAAAGACGATAAGTGTCGGTATAAGTTTTTTAAGTGCCATGTATATAAGCAGAAAAATAGCTACAAGCACCGCAGGAACTATCCAGATGATTCTAGCCATTGCAGAGTCGAGATACTCAGACTGCCCTGCCCACTCGATGTAGTAACCCGGATCAAATTTGATCTCATCTATGAATTTTTGGGCATCTACTTTGTACTCTGTTGCACTCACACCATCTTTTGGAGTGATGTAGATGAAAGTAACCGGCTGAGCCATCTCACTCTTAATGACCGATGCACTCTCTCTGTAGGCTACTTCTGACAAGCTTCCAAGTGGGACAAATCCTAACTTTGTTTTTACCTGAATATTGCGAATAGACTCCAGACTTCTTCGCTCACCATCTTCTAAACGCAGTGCTATCGGGTAGCGTTCAAGCCCTTTATACATCGTAGATACTTTCATACCACCTACTGCAAAAGCGGTATACTCCAAGATAGTATCTTTTGTCATTCCATAGCGAGAGAGTTTCTCCTCATCGGGAATGATGTCGATGTAGTACCCTGCACTTGCCTGATCGGCAAAAACGGAGAGTGTTTTGTCATACTGACGCAGTTTTTCTTCTATGGCTTTACCAAATTTTTGCAGACCTACTGCATCCATTCCGTAGAGTTTTATCCCTATAGGAGTACGGATACCACTGAGAAGCATATCGATACGCCCGCGAATCGGATAGGTCCATGAGTTTGTCAATCCTGGAATCTGCAAAGCATCTTCCATCTCTTCACGGAGTTCATCATAACTTTTTTTCACGGGCCACTCACTTTGCGGTTTGAGAGTGATGATGGTCTCAAGCATACCAAGAGGTGCGGGGTCTGTTGCACTCCCTGCTCGACCTGCTTTTCCAAAGACATTCTCAACTTCAGGAAATGATTTTAAGATCTTGTCACTCTTTTGCAGGAGCTTTTTGCTCTGGTCGATGCTGATGCCGTAAGGGGTAACAGGCATATACATAAAAGTCTGCTCATTGAGCATCGGCATAAACTCCCATTTGAGACTTTTATAAAGTGGGTACATATAACCAAGAGAGAGTAAAACGGCGACGATAACAAGGTATTTGAGCTTGAGCCCATAGACGATGACAGGGTGGTAGAGCCAGATAAAAAATCTGTTGAGTGGATTTTTTGACTCTGGCAGGATGCGTCCTTTGATTAAAAATACCATCAATGCAGGTACAAGTGTGATAGAGAGAAATGCTCCTGCAGCCATTGCAAAGGTTTTTGTAAATGCAAGAGGAGTAAATAGCATACCCTCTTGTCCGGTGAGTGCAAAGATAGGCAAAAACGAGACAACAATAAGTGCGAGTGCAAAAAAGATAGGACGCCCGACAAGTTGTGAGGATTTTAAAATAATCTCAATACGCTCTTTATCTGTTGGTATTCTGCCCTCTTTATGCTCAAACTTATGCAGCATCTTGTGCGCATTTTCTATCATAACGATACTGGCATCCACCATTGCACCAATGGCGATGGCAATACCACCAAGACTCATAATGTTTGAGCCAATCCCAAAGAGCTTCATCAGTAAAAAGGTAAAACCGACAGTAAGCGGGAGGACGAGAATGACAATAAGCGAAGATCGAAAGTGCATCAAAAAGAGTCCGATGATAACAACAACAATGATACTCTCTTCAATGAGTGTATTTTTTAGGGTATCTACCGCTTTATCGATAAGTCCGGAGCGGTCATAGACTGTAGTCACATCAACACCATCGACTTTAAGCTCTGCCATCTTTGCTTTGACACGTTGGATCATGGCATAAACATCTTCACCATATCGCGCCATCACAATACCCCCAACGACTTCACCCTCACCGTTTAAGTCAGCCAGACCACGACGCGGAGCAGGAGTAAGCTCTACTCTGGCGATATCGCCAAGTTTTACAGGTGTTCCCGCTTTTGTAGTGACGACAAGCTCTCGAATGTCATCAAGATTTTTGATGTAGCCTTTGGCCTGCACCATCCACTCATAGCCGTTTTGAATGACGATACGCCCACCTGTGTCATTATTATTCTTTGCCAACACTTTTTTGATATCTTCTATGCTGAGATTGTAACGCACAAGATTGTCATTGTTGATAGTCACTTGAAAGGTCGGGATAAATCCACCAATGCTTGCAACCTCACTCACTCCGTCAACTCCCATAAGAGCATACTTGTAGTAGTAATCCTGCAGGGTTCTCAGCTGAGCGAGATTTTTTGTTTTTGAGCTAAGAGCATACTCGTAAACCCAGCCGACACCGCTGGCATCAGGTCCTAGAGCTACATCCATGCCCCGAGGAAGCTGTGACTGTATGGAAGCGAGTTGCTCCAAAACACGGCTTCTTGCCCAGTAGAGATCTGTTCCCTCTTTAAAGATGATGTAGATCAGTCCGTTTTCATAGGTAGAGTACCCACGAACCGTATCGATGTTTGCAATGGCCAAAAACTGCGCCACCAGAGGGTAAGTTCCCTGATCTTCCACAATCTCGGGAGACTGTCCCGCCCAGTTTATCTGTACGATGACCTGAGGAGGAGAGAGATCAGGCAGGGCATCAAGCGGTGTATGTTTCATACTCCAGATAGAAGCCCCCACAAGTGCCAAAGCTGCCAGAAGAACGATAAATCTGTTTTTAATACTTAAAGCTATCAATTTTTCAATCATAATTTTTCCATCATTTTTGTTTCTACTATTATAATATGAATGTGTGGCAGGTTTGTGTATAAAGAGAGAAATTTGACAACTCTATTAGGATATACTAAGATAAGAGTGAAGGATATGTCATGTTTAGTAAATTTACAGCTACAAATGCAAGTAACACTTTAGCACTCAACACACAAAGCCAAGGCAATAACTGCTGCAGCCCACAACCCAAAGGAAAAGTAGAGTGTCCTCATTGTCACCAAAGGGCAAAAGGTGTTTTGGGAAAAACAGTTGATGCGCTTGTCAAAGAAGAGATAAAAGCCAAACTAAGCTGTTTGGATGGCTTTTACTACTGTAAAACTCCCTCGTGTGATGTTATCTACTTTAGAGACGACACCATCCTCACACAAGATGATATGAGCGTAGTAGTCGGCTTAAAAGATGGTGCTTCTCCTGCTACGGTATGTTACTGCTTTGAGTGGACCAAAGAGAAGATACAAGCCGAGATAGAAGCAACAGGAAAAACAATAGCCCTTGAAGAGATCAAAGCAAAGATGCAAGATCCCGGCTGTGCCTGTGAGGTACTTAATCCAAGTGGAGGCTGCTGTTTGGGAGATGTGACAAAGGCTATTAAAGCGCTATTGGTTCAAAAGGAACTCTAAAAGCATCTCTTTATTTGGTTTTTTCGATTTGATGATCGTTTTGTTCGCTGCTGCTGTCTCATAGAGTACTATATCCCCTTTCTCATTTTACCATATGCAACTGCACTGGCTAAGTTTAGATTTTAATAAACCTCATCACGAGAACCGATGTCAATTAAAATAATCTCATCATCTATAATGATAAAATAGATGATGATTCTGTATTCCATCTCGATAGAGATTGAGTGGTATTCACTGAGATAGCCTTGGAGTTTGTGGAGTCTAAGTGAGGGGTGCTAGGGGTTTTGTTGTAAGAGTAAAATAGTTTTCGTATATTTTACTTTTAGATTTTGATGTTTTTTAAAAAACTTTTTAGCTATTTTTTCATATTTTTGAGAAAAGAAGATTTTATACATCTGCTATCTCTGCTAAATGTTTTTCCACATCACTATGATAATTCCCCTTTTTATAATCCTCCATTACCTCTTCATACGCCCTGTCAAGTTCAAGTGCACGTAGCTCTTTGTAACGTTCTATATCCATCACAACATACTTTTTTTGACCACGAAAGTTGATGATGACCTCATCCCATTTCTCGAGGAGCTCTCCAAAAAGCGAGACTCCCCTCTTTTTTACCTCATTTGCACTGACTGTCATAAGAGTATCCTTTAGAGTACTTTTAAGAGTGTTATAGCATATTTCTAATAGAGCCCGTTTATCTGCGCATCGCTGTCCATCATAAACAGAGCGTTATCTACCACTTCATCACCTGCACTTAGTCCATCAAGAACTATGTAGCTTTGGTTGTTGAGAGGTTTTACCGAAATCTCTATCGGTTCATACTCTCCCTCATACTCTCCCACCATAAAAGCGTAGTATCTGCCATCTTTTTTGATGACTGCACTTTGTGGCAGTGTGAGATATGTTTTTGCGCTGTCTTTTGAGATCACATTGGCATACATCCCGGGAAAGAGAGTATGCTCTTTGTTGGCTAAACGCAGTCGAAGTGTCAGGGTCGCCTCTTTTGGGTCAAGGTTTGGATAGAGTAGTTTTTTACTTGTTCTATAGACTTTCGATGTCGTTTTAAATCCCACTTGAAAGTCATTTGCCTTTTTTATCCAGCTCACATCATCTTCAAATATTTTTGTCTCTACCCATACCTCATCAAGATTGACTATCTCAAAGAGTTTTGTTTTGGCATTAAACGCAGAACCGTTTGTAATATTTTTCATAAAAACATAACCCGACACAGGTGCATATATTGTCGTGTTTGGTGACACTTTTCCCTCTTTGAGCACTTTTTGGATCTCTTTGTCGCTGATATTGAGCAGTTTTAGTTTGAGCTTTGCACTTTTGAGCATTCCCTGATTATTTTTTATTTTACTGTATTTGTAGGAGTTGAGATAGTCCTCTTTTGCCTTAAAGACCTCTGGTGAGTAGAGTGTTACAAGAGGCTCACCCTTTTTGACATATTTGTAAATCTTATCGGCATAAAGTTTCTCGACAAAACCTCCAAAACGGGGTGAAATGTCATATACCCTTGCATCATCAGCTTTGACAAAACCGTAGTTCTTTTTCGTATGTGATGTTTTGATCTGCTCCACTTTTACAGTCTGTACAGAAAAAAGCTGCTCTACTGTCGGTCTTTCCTTTGCCTCTGCACCAAAAAGTACCCCAGAGAGTAAGAGTGCTGCTAATAGTCTTGTTTTCATTGTCTCTTTCCTTGCAGCTCGGCTATTTTTGCCTCAGCTTTGTTGTAGTTTGCTATTGCGATGATACTTTTTTTCTCCAAAGCAAGTTTTTGAAAAAGTACATCAATGTATTTAAAAAGATCACTCCCTGTTGCTATGGAAGAGTTTGAGAGTTCAAACATATGTGCAACCTGAGGGAGTGCATCATCATGGATAATATGGTAAATCTTATATGCTGCCAGCATCTGTGCATAGTAAGCCTCCAAGGCTGCGTTTACTTTGAGCTGTGTATCCTCTTTTTGAGAATGCTTTGCCAAAAGCAAGGCACGTTCTCTCTCCTCTTTTGCATCTTCTGTACCATAAATAGGCAGACTCAGACCCACTCCCACATTAAAGTAGTTGTCATACTTCTCTCTGTAGGCATACCCTGCAAGCAGATTAATATCGGGGTAGTTGTTTATTGCTGCAAGATCCACTTTAGCTGTCTGTTTGTCTATGGCTCGCTCTTTTAAAGCGATATCAGGATTGTAGTGTAGTGACTTTTGGTACTTTTGCAACTCCGGTCGGTTGGCTACTTCTAATTCAAGTTCCAGCCCCTCTACCCTAAACGCAGTCAAGGCACTGAGTCGTGCGTATGCCTGTGCTATTTGAGAATCAAGAAGTGCTCTTTGTACCTGAAGGTCCGAGAGTGAGAGTTCGGCTTTCATAATCCCCATATGTTGATTGTCACTCATACTGGTATAGGACTCATAGAGTGTTATGTTTCTTTGTGTCAGTACAATATACTCATCAATGATACTACGCAGCTCACGTAACTGCCAGATTTGATATGCTTCAACTTTTATCTTACCCACCAGCCTCACCTCTGCCGCTCGAAGTCTCTCTTTAAGCAGTGCATCCTCTGCTACGGCTACACTCTCTCTTTTAGCTCTTTTTGAGTAGTAGGGGATCTTCTGTTTGAGACTCACCACTGTTTTGCTCATCGCCTGAGAAGAGTCAAGTGTGTTTTTCACGACTGAGAGTTCAGGATTTGCAAACTGGTCTGCAATGTCAATACTTTGTTTATTTGCCTGTAGTCGTGCTTCTATCACCTCTAAAGAGGGATTTTTCTCTAAAGCTTTCTCAATCATCTCCGGCAATGTTACTCCAAAGAGTGTCTGTGTAAAAAGTAAGCAGGCAAAAATGAGGGTACGCATCATATGTCCTTAAAAGTTTAAACTTGTTTTTACGCGAAGTTTTTTACCTGTTTTTGGGACGATGAAGATATGTATCTGCCATGTTCCGTTCATTGCAAGATTGAGTTTTGCGCCATAGACTCCTTCTCCAAGCTCTTTGGCTTCGACTTTAGACTCCATTGCAGGCATTCCCGGCATTGCAGGCATAAATGCACGTACCACAACTTTGGCACCTTCTACAAGTTTTGCACTTTTTTTGATTTGAAAGTGCAAAAGATTACTTCCGGTTGTCAAAGGTTTCTCTGCTGTGATATGGACTTTAACGCTGCGAAATTTTGCATCTTTGCTAAACGCAGCCGCATAAGAGAGCGTTACTCCCAGAAGCAGTGCTAAAAATATTTTTATGAAAGTTTTCATCTTTTATCCTTTTTTCTTTTGTTGCTAAAAGTATACAACGAAAGTGTGTCTGCTTTGTGTT
>CAZCMR010000049.1:0-11469 GCA_964499805.1 uncultured Sulfurimonas sp. | reverse complement strand
TCAGGATTGTGTGCAGAGACAATATGAATCTCTTTTGCACCGTGAGAGTCCACCTCTTTTACGATCTTTAAAATATCTTCATGACTCATTGTATATGGATTTGGATTTTTTCTATTTGCAGAGTATGCACAAAATTTACAGACATCTGCACAGATATTTGTAGGGTTTATATGACGATTTATATTAAAGTAGGTTTTATTAGCGTGTAACTCTTTGCGTTTGACATCTGCGAGTTCACCTAACTCAAAGATATCTTTATCATATAGTTTTACTGCATCTTCAAAATTTATTCTGTTGTTCATTTTTCACCTTTATAATCCGGGAGCTTTCCACATTGAAGCCGTGATATTATCATCAACCAACTTTAATTGTGCTTCATAAGCTTTTTGCCATTTGATTTTCAATCTATCATAAATCTTTTTATTCGCTGCGTTTGGCAAGTATGTTTTTTCCCAAACTACCAACTCTTTTGCCGCACTGGCAAGGCTCTCATAAACTCCACACCCTACTCCCGCAGCCATTGCAGCACCAAGAGCGGTAGCCTCACGTACTTTTGGAATTTTTACCGCACAACCCGTCACATCGCTCAGTATCTGTGACCAAAGAGCACCTTTACTTGCCCCTCCGGCAAATACAATAGAGTTGATTTTAATATTTGAAAATTTTTCAATATTTTGCAGATTAATACTTGAAACTATCGCAGCATTCTCCTCAAGACTTCTAAACATAGAAGCACGGTTACACTCTGCTGCGTTTAGATTGAGATTTAAAAAACTCGGTGCAGCATGGTACCACTTGGCATACTTCATTACATCTGAAAATATAGGCATGATCCCATAAGAACCAGCCGGCACTTTAGAGGCTTGCTCTTCTAAAACTTCATATACATCACAGTTGCGTTTGTGCGCTTCAAGCTTCTCCATATCACAAAAAGCATCACGAAACCAGCGCATAACAAGCCCGCTGAAAAAAGTAATGCCCTCAGCCTGTGAGACTCCTGCAATGACATGGGGATTGACCCGTATGCTCATATCTTTTGGCGGCTGCGTTTGAGCAGGAATGTTTACGACCTGTTGCCAAAAAGAGCCACCTAAAACTGCCACCTCTCCCGCTTCAACCACACCAAGACCGGCAGAACCAAGCTGTACATCTCCGCCTCCCATCACAACCAGTGTCTGCTCGCTCAGTCCTGTCTCTTTTGCAGCTTGCACGCTAACATTTCCCATCGGAGTTCCGACCTCTAAAACCTCTGGAAATATATCATCTTTTATACCAACTTTTGTTGCCATTTCACTTACCCAACTACGTTTAGAGAGTGAAAATATACCACTTGTACCGCCATTACTCGGGTCACTTGCTATTACACCAGAGAGTTTCGCAAGTATCCAATCCCCTATCATAGATATTTTGGCTACTTTGTCATAGATTTCAACTCGATTATTTTTAAGCCATAAAAGACGAGGCAGTGCACCCAGCGCAAAGCTCTGTCCCGAAATGCTGTAGAACTCCTCTTCTAGCCCTTTGTAGTGCTCTTTAAGATATTTCACTTCCGCGGAAGCTCTTGCATCGACATTTGCAACCGCCCAGAGCTCTTTGCCATCCTTATCATAAAGAACAATACCCTCTCGCATACTCGTAGCACTCAAAGCCAAAATATCCACTGCGTTTACATCCGCTGCGTTTAAAACACCACCAATAGTCTCACATACAAGTATCCAATTCTTCTCAAAATCAAAACTCATAGAATCCGACACACCCTCTTCTTCGAGATGTGTCCACTCCTTTTGACTCACAGCGACTTGCGTTCCTTTTGTATCAAAAAGCACCGCACGGATACTTCCTGTTCCTGCATCTATTGCCAGTAGGTATTTATTTGTATTCATAGTGTCATTATTTCCATTATTTTTATTTTTAATAGTTTTAAAGTAGTGTTAATGTTTCTGTAGTAGGAATCGGAATAAAACTGTTTTTGGAGGCTCAGACCGCAGGGAGGATTTGTCCTCCTAAAACAGTTTTATGGAGATGGGAAAGAAGTAAAAACTACTTTTTCAGTTTCGCTTGTTCTAACTCCCAGTACTCCATTGCAAAACTATCTTTCTCACTTATTGACTTGTAGCCACCCAACTTATCAGCACGCAATACCGCTAACATTGTATGTTCTACTATGTCATTGATAACAGCCGCTTCCTCTTTGCTTTTACCAAAAGAGATAACGGCAAGGTTTTTAATGATCATATAATTAGGTGCAGGATTGAGCATAACCTCATCTTTTGCATAACGCTTAAAATACTCTCCATAAGCAGTAACATACTTTGAGATTCCACCTTCAAGATCTGTATCTTCCATCACAAGAGGTGCTCTTTTTGTACGGATGATATGCTCAGGAGTCAATACACCACGTGATGCAAACTCTTTGAGATTTTCTTGCGATGAGTAGTATGATGCAAGAGGCGATTGATTGATATTAAGATGTACTTTATGCCCTTTTACCTCAGAAAATATACGGGTAATTTTTGCAATGTCACACTCACTGTGCGTGTAGTTTCTCTCAACACTCACAGCCGCATTTTCATCTAAAAACTCTTCTGCTTTACTAACGGCATCTATCATTTTTGTATAAGCAGCTTTTGCATCATTGTCAAACGTAAAAATCCCATGATTGTGTAAAATAATTCCATCAATGGACTCCCAATCCAACTCTTTTGTCATCTCATAAATCGTATGTGCCAACTCAAACCCAGGCATCACATAATCAACGATCAAAAAGTTTGGATAGAGCTTGGCAATATTCTCTTTTCCTGTTACTGCGTTTGAAATTGTCACAATAGCATCAGCATGCGTATGATCCACAAACTTATAAGGAATCAAAGCGTGTAAAATTGCTTCTACTGAAGGGTTTGGAGCAGATGAATCTATCATTGCTTCACGTTGGAGCTGTACCATTTCAGAATCACTAAGTGTCTCTTTTTTTGCCATTTCAAGCAGAGCATCCAATCTTACAGGAGCAAAACCCTCTCTTTTTATAGAAGCCAGATCCCATCCGCTTCCTTTGACAAAAAGTATATCCTCTCCATCAACCTCTGTTTTAAGTGAAGTATTTCCACCCCCATGCAGTACCAAAGTATCATTCTTCCCCAAAAGGTTAGAAGTATAGACCCTTAAATCAAGATCATCCCCCGATTTTCCCGCTTTTGTTTCATCAAATAAATTTTTCATTTTTTACCCTAATATTTCAAGTTCGTCTGTATATTTATCTTCACAGTATGGTTCATACGATGATTTGTAAACAGCATAGTGTGCTGAATTTTTGTGCCCCTCTAAAGCTGCTTCATTTTCCCAAGTCTCCACAGCCATAAATCTTTTTTTATCATTTTCATATTGAAAAATCTCATAAAACAGACATCCCTCTTCTGACTTGCTTGGTGCTACCATCGCACTTAAAAGCTCTTTCATTTTCCCCTCGCATCCATCTTTTGCAATGAATGTTACACTTTTAGTAATTGTCATTTTCAATCCGTTTATAATTTTATTTAATATTATTATTTTGTGATTATATCAAATTTATATTACTTATGTATAATAAACGAAAAAATTAAGATTAAACTAATGAATTTACTACTTGAAATAGAAAATGTTATTGAAAAAAAGGGTTCTGATTTTGAACTCTCCAAACTCTTTAAACAGTATATAAAAGAGTATCAGCAATCCTTACCACTTCTTTTTGAAAAGAACCAAGGCAAAGATTTTTTAGTCCGTCATACAAAAAAACTTGACTCCATCATTGAGCTGATGTACAAAACTGTACTTCGCCGTACCTTTGGCAATTTTCTTCCTATGCGAAGCTCTATTCCTATTGCTATAGTCGCACTTGGAAGTTACGGACGCGAGCAGCTCAGTGTACACAGTGATATAGACCTTCTTATAGTATATGAGAATGTAGATGGTTACAATACCCAGCTTATCATAGAAAAACTTTTCTATCTCGCACTTGATGCAGGCATGAAGCTCGGACACCGTGTTCATGAAGTAAGTGATCTTTTTCAAGCCAGTACAGAAGATGTAACCATTAAAACATCTCTTATGGAATCCCGTTTCATTACAGGTTCACCATTTGTCTGGCATGCCACACAGCATATGCTCAATAAAATTCGACTCCATAATCAAAAAGAATTTTTAATAGCAAAAATTCAAGAGGCACAGATCAGACGTAAAAAGTATCCCAGTTCTATGCAGCCAAATATTAAAGAGAGCGTAGGCGGACTCCGTGACTCACATCTTATCTTTTGGATAGCAAAAACTATTTACGGCATCAGCAGCATAATAGAGCTCAGTGGGACTGTATTTTCAGAAGAGGAGTATAAAGAGTACCGCATAGCACTCGAACTTTTATACCGTGTCAGAAGTGCACTACATCTCATAACAGGCAAACAAGAAGATACTCTGCTTTTACAATACATTCCCGAAGTCAGTACTCTTTTAGGTTTTAAAGATCAGACAAAACTTGCAAGCAAGGTTTTAGAAGCACAGTGGCAGATCAATAACTTTGTACAGATCTTTGTTAAAAAGATGGTGCGTCCCTATATTTATGATGCATCGCATATCACTGCGTTTAGAAAAAATCGAATCAAAAAAGGTTTTTATGAGTTTAACTCCAGACTCTACGCATCCTTTCATCTTCCTCTTCAAAATATTAACAAACTCTTAAGACTTCTTATTGATATAGAGGATAGACCTTATAAGTTTGACGCAGGTTTTTTATACCAGTTTAGCCGTGTAAAAATTTCTCATCCATTAAGTGACACAACATATGCACTTATAAAACAGCTTTTACAAAAAAAGCATATTGCACCATTTTTAAAACTCTTTTATGATGCAGGTCTTCTCAGCGAACTCTTTACTAACTTCAAAAAGGTGATGCACCTACCACAATTTGACGGTTATCATCACTATCCGGTTGATGTTCACTCCATAAAATGTGTTGAAGCCATAGAAAATATCAAAGAGCCCCTTTTACAGACACTCTTTAGTGAGTTGAGTGATGATGAAAAGTTACTGCTAAAAATTGTTGTCTTGTATCACGATACAGGGAAAGGAAGAAAACAGGACCACAGTGAAGTAGGTGCCAAACTCGTTCTGCAGTTTATAAAACATATCAAACTGAATGAGGAACTCTCAAAGCGTGCTATCATCTTGGTAAAACATCATGTTCTTATGAGCAATGTTGCGTTTAAAGAGAATATTCATAATGAAAAGACACTCTATAAATTTATGTCAAATATAGAAGATGCTAAAAATCTCAAACTGCTGTATCTTTTAACATATGCAGATATTAATGGGGTAGGAGGAGAGATATATAATTCATTTAATTCAAGACTTCTTTTTGATCTCTACACACACGCCCTGGAGGTTGCACAAAACAGAGACAGAATTACAGATGCAAAAAAGAGACTCATCATAGAGTCACGTGTAAAGAATCTGCAGGAGTTTAAAGAGCTCCCATCTATTTTACAAAAAAAACTTTTAACTATAGAGTCCAATCTCTTTTTCTTTAAACATACAGCGCCAGATATCATTCATATTGTCAAACTCGCACGCGAGACAAAAGAGTATAGTTTCAGTGTAAAAAATGAGCACTCTCTCTCTATCGAGATACTAAGAAGACGACCTCTTAATATAGGCTATCTGTTAGCTACACTTGCCCATCTGCAGGTTGCTTCAATGGAAATTTTTACACTTTTTGATGATATTAAATATTTTAAGATAGAGTTCATCAAAAATGTAGATTCAAATGTTTTGGTAGAGGTACAAGATATTATAGACAATGCATTCGATATGGATAGAGATGTTCCCTTAAAAGAAGTAAGTATTAAAACAGATGAAATCACTCTTGAGTGTGAACACTCTCTAACACATGCTGAGCTCACTATTCATACAGCAAATCAAACAGGTCTCTTAGCATATATAATGCACAAACTCGAAAAGTTACAGATAAATGTTGTTACAGCAAAAATACACTCCAGTAAATACAAAGTACGAGACAGCTTTTTAATACAAAAACAAAACAAAATATGCAATAATGTCGAAAACATTTATAAATCATTATCTAACGATAAAAAATAAGGAAACTATATGTGTGGTATCGTAGGCTATCTAGGAAAAAAGAATACAAAAGAGATTTTATTAGAGGGTTTAAAAGAACTTGAATACAGAGGATATGATTCAGCAGGTATTGCTGTACTGAGTGATGGAGATTTTTCAAGTTTTAAAGCTGTAGGAAAACTTGTCAACCTAGAAGATAAAACAAAAGATTTTGTAACAGATAAATTTGCCGCAGGTATAGGCCACACAAGATGGGCAACACACGGAAAACCAACAGAACTCAATGCTCATCCTCATCTAGGAGAGAGCTCTTATGTTGTTCATAACGGAATTATAGAGAACTATGCAGAGCTAAAAAAAGAACTCCAAGAACAAGGAGTAACTTTTTTAAGTCAAACAGATACTGAGGTCATCGTGCATCAGTTTGAAAAAAACCAAAAAATTTCATCAAACAGCTTTGAAGCATTTAAAAAGACCATCTCTGAATTAGAGGGTGCTTACGCAATCTTACTCGTAACAAAAGCAGAAGAGGACACTATCTTTTTTGCGAAGAACGGTTCACCTATGCTTGTTGGAATAAATGAAGATAATGAAAAATATTTTGCCTCTTCAGATACTCCGCTAATCGGACACTGCACAGATGTAAATTACTTTGAAGATGGTGATTACGGATATGTAAAAGCTGATGAAATCGTAATTTTTGATAAAAACGGTACAAAAAAAGAGCCCCACTTTACAAAACTCTCTACAAACAAACTCTCTGCACAAAAAGACGGCTATAGATTTTTTATGGAAAAAGAGATATATGAGCAAAGCACAGTCATTGCAGATACTCTACTTGGACGGCTCAGTGAAGATACAGTGATACTCGATGAACTTGATGACTCTTTCTTTGATGGAATAAATGAGATAAAACTCTGTGCATGCGGTACCTCCTATCACTCTGCACTTACAGCTTCTTATATGTTTGAGAGATATTCAAAGGTCAAAGCTTCTGTCGAGGTTGCCTCAGAGTTTAGATACCGTGAACCGATCATGACAAAAGATACTCTCTTTGTTGTTATCTCACAAAGCGGAGAGACTGCCGATACACTTGAAACACTAAAAATGGCAAAAGAGGCAGGGCTTAAAACACTTGTTATCTGTAATGTTGACAACTCATCTATGGTTCGTATTGCAGATGCGACTATCTTAACACGTGCAGGAATTGAGAAAGGTGTTGCTTCCACAAAAGCATTTGCTACACAGGTCGTTGTTTTTTGGATGCTCTCTTTATATGTTGCAGGACGTAAAAACACAATGCAAAAAGAAGCAATAGCCAAACAGATCGCTGTACTTCGTGAGATCCCAAAAAACGTGATCGTAGAGGATGCTATGCATGAACGTATCAAAAGATTATCTAAAAGATATCTGCATGGTCACGGATTTTTCTTTGTAGGGCGTGATCTGTTTTATCCACTGGCACTTGAAGGTGCATTAAAACTTAAAGAGATCTCTTATCTACACGCAGAGGGTTATCCAAGTGGAGAGATGAAACATGGTCCAATCGCTTTAGCCGACCCTGAGCTCTTTACAATCGCACTGCTTCCTGAGCATCTTTTATATGACAAATCAAAAAGTAATACAGAAGAGCTTAGTGCTAGAGACTCTACAATCTGTGCTATCAGTCCAATTGAGTTTGATAAAGCTGATGATTTTATCAAAACAAAAAAACAAAATCACTATATGCTTGAATTTTTTGAGATGATGGTTGTCGTACAACTCTTATCACTCGAAATCTCTGTACGACTTGGAAATGATGTCGATATGCCGAGAAACCTGGCAAAAAGTGTTACAGTAGAGTAAGCTATAAAAAATGAAACAAATGTAACACTTTTCATTCTACTTTCATAACAAATTAATTTTCACTTGGTTATTATGAGGCTTATACCTTAATAATAAGTGAGAATTATGACAACAAAATCTAAACTTCTTTTCTTTGTAACTGCCATGTTACTCCTTCTTGGTTTTGCTACTATGATTAATGTCTCTTTAAATCTCAGAGATTACAGTATTCGTAATGCTACTGAAAAAGCTAAAATGACAGCAGATATTGTTAAAGACGGATTAACGGCCCATATGATTAACAATATCATGGATAAAAGACAATATTTTCTCAACCAAATTTCAAGCAATAATAACAAAATCAAAAAACTGTGGCTGGTAAGATCTATACATGTAATTAAACAGTATGGCAAGGGCCTTAACAGTGAGATTGTCAGAGATAAAATTGATAAAGAGGTACTCTCAAGCGGAAAAATTGTAAAACAAATCACTGAAACTGCAGAAGAGACAATTCTGCGCGTCTCTGTTCCTTACAATGCAACTGTCTCAAACAGCATTAACTGCCTCTCTTGCCACGATGTTAAGCAGGGTGAAACACTCGGTGCCATCAGTATGGAGTTTGATATCTCCTCTATGCGAAGTTCCGGAGTTTATACTATTTTAAAAATTCTAGCAATAAATATACTCTTTATTATCATTACTCTTCTTTTGGTAAACTACTATGCATCACCATATATGGATCTATTTGAGGATATGAAAAAAGGTATTAAAAAGGCCTACAGAGGAGACTTTACACATAAATTTAAAACAGATATTTCACAAGATGTACCACGTGAAATTGTACAGCAGCTCAATACCCTCTTTAGTAAAATGCAGAGTACTTTTGATGATATTAAATATAATCTCTCTACATTTATTCCCCAAGGCTGTATATCATCAGCAGATCCTCTACAAGAAGCAAAAAATATTATAAGTGAACTTTCTGATATCTATAAATTTAAAAAGACTATAGAACTTGACCTCTCAAAAGAGATGATCTATGAGAGATTTATCCAAGTGCTGCAAGAAAAATACAAATTAGATAACTTCTCTTTTTATGAAATAAATTCTAATAAAGATACAATGCAGCTTATCTATAGTACAGCAGATTCTAAAAGCTGTAATATAAAACAAAACACCTATACAAAACCGGCGCATTTATGCCGTGCTTTTAGGACGCAATCTGAAGTTATTTCAAGTGATTTTGTCAACCTATGCCAAGAGTGTGAACACTATTCTCAAGAGTATATTTGTATCTCCTTTACTGTTAACGAAGAGTTTAGCCTTGCGCTAAATCTTCATGCCAAAGACTCTACGCAACTTACAAAGATAAACTCTTATATTGCAAGCATTCGAAATTATCTTGAAGCAGCAAAACCGGTAATAGAGAGTAAAATCCTCACAAATAAACTCCGTCAAAACTCTTTGAAAGATCCTATGACCGATCTATATAACAGACGTTTTTTAGAGGAGTTTATTGAAACTTTAGCAAATCAGGTCAAAAGAGAGAAAGAGAGTTACAGTATCATGATGCTTGATGTTGATTTCTTTAAAATGGTCAATGATACTTACGGGCATGATGTAGGAGATAAAGTTATCGTAGCAATAGGAAAAGTGCTCAGGGAAAATATTCGAGAATCAGATCTGGCTATACGTTACGGAGGTGAAGAATTTTTAGTGATGCTACATAATGCCAGTGAAGAAGGAACCATGCAAGTAGCAAAAAAAATACATACTGCATTTGCAGACCTGCTTTTTGAAATTAGTCCACAAGAAACGATGCAAAAGACGATGAGTATTGGTATCTCAATCTTCCCTAAAGATGCTCAAACCATATGGCAATGTATCAAGCTAGCAGATACGGCACTCTATGTGGCAAAAACAACCGGTCGTAATAAAATAGTAAGATATACAAAAGAGATGAGTGAAAATGAAGAGTTACGCTAATTATATGTAACGAGCAAAGCAACGCAGAAGAAGCGTTGCTATTATGTTTTTAACTACAGCCGCATCCGCCGCCGCTACTTTGTGGTGCAGAAGATGCTCCACCAGTAGAACACGCTGATACACCTGGAGGTGTTGTTGGTTGTACTGCTTGGTTATCAACACCACCACTTGCATTAATCTCTTCAATCGTAGCCCAGATAGACTCTGCTGCTTGCATATAACGTTTAGCAGACTCACTTGTCGGTGCTACATAAGTGATAGGTTTCCCTTCATCACCACCCGTTCTAATAGCAGGCTCGATTGGAACTTCAGCGATAACCTTAGTATCAAACTCTTTTGCCATCGGCTCAGAAGTTCCTTTTCCAAAGATATCATACTCTACACCAGTATCCGGTGCAATAAATCCACTCATATTCTCTACAATTCCAGCGATTGGAATATTGAGTTTTTTGAACATATCCAAAGAACGACGAGAATCATCCAAAGACACACCCTGAGGAGTTGTTACAGTAAGACCTGCAGTTACTGGCACAGACTGTGCAAGTGTAAGCTGAGCATCACCAGTTCCCGGTGGCATATCAATTACAAGTACATCTAACTCTGACCAAAGGATATCACGTAAGAACTGCTCGATCGCTTTCATGATCATAGCACCACGCCAGATAAGAGACTGACCCTCTTCCATAAGTGAACCCATAGACATTATCTCGATACCATACGCTTTAATCGGAAGAACTTTATTTCCGTTCACTTCTGGTTTGACATCAGAGATTCCCATCATACGAGGAATATTCGGACCATAGATATCAGCATCCAAAAGACCTACTTTTTTACCTTGCTGTGCGAGTGCAATAGCAATATTTACAGATGTTGTAGATTTACCGACTCCACCTTTTCCAGAACTTACCATTAAAAAGTTTTTAACTTGAGGAGCAATATTTTTTCCATGAGAAGAACTCTCTCTTGGCATTTGAGGCGCTTTTACATTAATAGTGATATTCTCAGCACCCTCTCGCATAAGTTCAGCAGTTGCTTCATCTTTGATTTGTTGTGCTACCTCTGGTGCACTTGATGTAATCTCTACAGTTACGCTAACATCACTACCGTTAACAACTATATCTTTTACAAAACCAAAAGTTACGATATCTTTGGTAAAACCTGGATACATAACTTTACTAAGTGCTGATTTTACATTTTCTTCAGTCATAAAGTTTTTTCCTTTTATTTATTTTGTATATTTTATATTAAAATCGTATCATATCTAAATAAGACAAATATTGTCTTGTTTAAAATCAATTTCTTTTAAAAGAGTTTTTAAGCTAAAAGTGCAGCCTCTTCAGCTGCTTCTTTCGCTTTTGCATCTTCTGCAATTTTTGCAATAGCTTCTGGATTATCCATAATCTCTTGAGTAATTTTATACGAACAGAATTTTGGTCCACACATAGAACAAAACTCTGCCTCTTTAAATACATCTTGAGGCAGTGTCTCATCATGATACTCACGAGCACGTTCAGAATCCAGTGCAAGCTCAAACTGTTTTTCCCAGTCAAATGTATAACG
>CAZCMR010000048.1:0-12764 GCA_964499805.1 uncultured Sulfurimonas sp. | reverse complement strand
TTTTCCAACTCTTTGGACGTATTTTTCATTAAGTCCCCGCCAGCTTTTTTTTATCATTTACTAAACCCTTATAAGAGACAGAGAAAGGAGGGAAAGTATACTTTTAGATTTCACTGTTCTTCCAGGCACTTATCGCTTCGTTTAGACTCTCAAAACCGCTCTCTTTACCGATGATAAATATCTCATCAAAGACATAGCAGCTTACACGTGTATTTGGTTCAAGTAAAAATACCGCGTACTCGTTATTTTCATTATAGTCAGTTGATAAGACACGCATTGTATCAACTACATCCCCGCTTACGGGTAGAACATCATATTCGACATCAAGCAGCTTTTTCCCGTCACTATTGTAAATAGCCATTTCAACCTCTGTTTTTTTAGTATAATACATCTAAGATTATACATTAAATATGAGAAAAAAATAGTGAGATACATTGAAAGGAACTAGATATGAATATTGCAAAGGATATAACGGAGTTGGTGGGCAACACCCCTTTAGTAAGGTTAAATACTCCATCAGAGTTAAGTGGAGCTACGATTTTAGGTAAATGTGAGTTTATGAATCCTACAAGTTCAGTAAAAGACAGAATAGGTTTTAATATGATTAGACGGGGCATTGAGGCTGGCAGGATAAAGTCAAACACCACAATCATCGAGCCAACGAGTGGTAATACGGGGATTGCACTGGCGGCAAACTGTGCTGCACAGAATCTCAAGCTTATTTTAACGATGCCTGACTCTATGAGTATAGAGAGACGAAATCTCCTTAAAGCGCTGGGAGCAGAGCTGGTACTTACTCCTGCTGCAAAGGGAATGAATGGTGCAATTGCAAAAGCAAAAGAACTGCAGTCTCAAACTCCGGACTCTGTGATACTCCAACAGTTTGAAAACCCTGCAAATCCTGAGATACATGAACTTACAACCGCCCAAGAGATTTTGCGAGATACTGATGGTGAGATAGATGCTTTTGTCGCTGCTGTTGGAACAGGGGGAACACTTACAGGTACATCAAAAGTTTTAAAAGAAAAATGTGCAGATATTGCAATTTTTGCAGTAGAGCCGGCAGCCTCTGCCATCCTTTCAGGAGAGTCTCCCTCACCACATAAAATTCAAGGTATCGGTGCCGGTTTTGTTCCTGCTGTATTAGATACCCACTGTTATGGTGAAGTAGTGAAAGTGAGCAATGAAGATGCTATAGAGACGGCAAGAATGCTTGCAAAAAAAGAGGGATTGCTTGTGGGTATATCTGCAGGAGCAAATGTTTACGCAGCTATGCAGGTAGCACAAAAAGAGGAGTTTCAAGGTAAAACTATTGTGACAATTTTGTGTGATACAGGAGAGAGATACCTCAGTACAGAACTTTTTAGTGAATAAAAAGCTATTAGAGACTATTCGGGTTGAAGATGGAGAACTTTTTCATCTTGAGTATCATCAACTGCGTTTAGAAAGGAGTTGTGCAGAGTGTGGCATTATTTTACAAGATATTTTATCTCCTCCAAAGGAGGGACTCTTTAGGTGTAGGGTCGTTTATGATGCAAACTCTTGTGACGTGAGTTATCATCCCTATACTAAACGCAGTATCTCACAGCTTAAAGTAATAGAGGGCGGGGAGATTGAATACTCAAAAAAATATCTTGACAGAACTCTTTTAGAGGCTCTGTTTTTACAAAAAGGCTCTGCAGATGATGTCTTGATACTCAAGCACGGTCTCATCACAGATACGACCATAGCAAATGTTGCTTTTTTGTATAAAGGGCGTTGGATAACACCTAAAGAACCACTTTTAAACGGTACGACACGTATGCGACTGATAGCTCAAAAGAGATTGGATGAAGCAGAGATAGCTTTGGAAGATTTGTCAAACTTTGAGGCGATGGCCTTGATGAATGCCATGATAGATTTTGATATAATACACAATAAAAAGATAGAGGATATGATTTGTTAGAAAATATAATTCAAGATGAAGATTTTGCAGCATTGATGAAAAAAAATATGCAGGATTTGATTTTGCTTTTTTTTCAGAAAGAGCAAAATTTCGGAATACTGTGCAAAATTGAAGATGTTACATTTAATCCTCAACTCCCTGATGATATTAACAGTGAGTTTAGACCATTAACACTCTTTTTCTTGGCTGGATATACGTTTGAGACAGCAAGAATCGAAGATGAGTATCTAATCTTTGAAGCTGGTTTTGGAAGTGATAATTTTGGAAGTGTTGTGAGTGTACCGCTTTTGAGCATTATTCAGGTTATTGTAGATGAAACTCCAGTGCTCATTAACCTTGCAATAGAGACAAACAATGAGAAAAAAGAGCAGAAAATTGATGAGAGTGGAGTGAAAAATTCTATGGCATCGTTCCTCTCCAACCCTGAAAATTCTAAGTTTTTGAAGTAGAAGCTTCTCTTTTATACTCTGTGAAGAGATAAAAGGTAGTTGACTACATTGTCAACAAAAGCATCGTGCTTTCGCTCTTTAAGATAGGCAATGTAAAAGTGTCTTGTAATCTTATGATTTTTTAATTTTGCTTCAAAGAGTCTGCCCTCTTCAATCTCAGATTTAATTACATGGCGCGACATGATGGACACTAAAGGTCTTGCACTGTTTTTATCGGCATGAAGTATAGATTCTTTAATAGAAGTCGGACTTGTAAGAACGCCTATTACGTTGAAGTTGTTACAGTTGGCGCCTATCTCTTCAAATGTTTCAGCTGTAAGGCGTCTTGTGTGTGATTCTTCATTTCTACATATCCAGTCAAACTCCATCAAGTCATCTACTCCAAGATGCTTTTTAATAGGCTGATTTGAGAAAAGAACAAGCTCATCTTCTACCCACTCTCTGTAGATAATCCCATCTCTAAAGACAGGTGATTCGATAAGTGCCACATCGATTTTTTTATCTTCAAGTTGATTGATGATATTTTCAGAGACGTCCACATTCATAAAGACTTCGTTTTCAATGCGTTTTTTAATTTCACCGAGGTAATTTGGAAGTACATAATTTCCAATCGCAAAAGAAGAACCCATAACAAAAGTAAACTCTTTGTTTATGATTTTTAGTAACTCTTTTTCGCTGATTTGTATCGCTTTCTCAAGTCTTTGCGCAATACGATAAAGGTCTTCACCCTCTTTTGTAAGCACAATTCCGTTTTTCTTTCTCTCAACAATCTTTGTGTCAATGTATTCTTCTATAAATTTAATCTGTTGTGTGACTGCAGGTTGAGAAATTCCTAGTTTTGCTGATGCTTTTGAAAAACTCTTTTCTTTGATAACCATTAGAAAAGTTTGTAATTTAGCAAAATCTCTTAACATAATAATTCCTATAAGTATTGATAATAGTAAAATTATAACTCAATATTATAATTATTGCAATAGTTTTGTAATAATTTCAAATTTTTTTGTTATAATATTATTAATTTGAAGTAAATAGTGGTTGTACATGGAAAAAATATTTGATAAATTAAACGAGTCGCAGGCAAACGCAGTCAAGCAGACAGAGGGTCCTGTGCTAATCTTGGCCGGAGCAGGCAGTGGGAAGACGACGACGATAGTATCGCGTTTGGCGTATTTGATTGAGGTAGTCGGTATTCCTGCTTCTAATACACTTACACTTACTTTTACAAACAAAGCCGCAAAGGAGATGAAAGAGCGTTCTCTTGCAATGATAGAGAATGTTGCCTATCCTCCTCTGCTTTGTACGTTTCATAAGTTCGGCTTATTATTTTTAAAATTCAATATACAGCTTTTAGGTCGTGCAAACAATTTTGTAGTTATAGATACGGATGATAAAAAGCGGATTATTAAGAAGATAAACGCAGAACTTCCTACGCAACTCGTGGCAAGTGAGATTTCACGGTATAAGAACTCACTTCTCTCTCCTGATGATGTTTACAAACAGACAGAGCTTTTTAACTATAAACAGATTGCCGAAGTGTATGCGGAGTATGAAACCTATCTCAAAGAGAATAATCTTGTCGATTTTGATGACTTGATAGCCATAACATACAGATTGCTGGATGAAAATCCTGAGCTTGCCAAGGCTACTTCTGAGCGGTATAAATATATAATGATTGATGAGTATCAAGATACAAATGAGTTGCAGCTTAAACTTTTGCAAAAGCTCTGCACTACACATAACAATCTTTGTGTCGTAGGGGATGACGATCAGAGTATTTATGGCTGGCGTGGCGCTAACATTCGAAACATTATGGAGTTTGATCAGGATTTTAACGGTACTTCAGTCTTTAAACTTGAAGAGAATTACCGTTCACGCTCTCCTATACTCAAAGTTGCCAATGCACTGATTGAGCATAACCGTTCACGTTTGGGCAAAAAGCTTATTGCAACACGGGGCAATGGAGAGGATGTTGCCATCTTAAACTCCAGCGATGAGAATGAAGAGGCACGAAAAATTGCACAGAGTGTACAAAAACTTTTAGAGAGCGGAGTGCGTGCTAAAGAGATTGCCGTACTGTATCGTGTAAATGTACTTTCACGTTCTATTGAAGAGGGGCTTAATCGTTCAGGTATCAACTATAAACTTGTCGGCGGACTGCGTTTTTATGACAGAGCGGAGATAAAAGATCTTATCTCTTACATCCGTGTTATAACAAATCATCATGATGATTTCTCATTTAAACGCATTGCAAACAAGCCAAAACGTGGTTTAGGAAAAGCAAGTCTTGATAAAATAGAACTTGCAGCCAATAAAAAAGGGATGTCTCTTTTTGAATATATTGAAACTGTTGAGCCTCAAGAGCTTGAAACGCTTGTAAAGAAAAAAAATACACAAACCCTTAAGAAGTTTGTTTCAGATTTACAGCATGTTGCAGATGCGACAAAAGAGTCAACCTACGAATTTGTAGAACTTCTAGAAGAGACCTTTCATGTAAAAGATATCTATGCAAATGTTCAGGATGCTCAAGAGAGAATGTTAAATATGGATGAGTTTTACGGTCTTTTTAGAGATTTTGTAAAAAAATCACCGGCAGCCTCTTTGGATGAATTTTTAAATGAGCTTACTCTGCAGAGTGAACAGGATCAGGTTGAGGGTGAGAGTATCTATATGATGAGTATTCATGCCTCTAAAGGTTTGGAGTTCGAGCATGTTTTCGTCATAGGGATGGAAGAGGGCTTTTTACCACTTGTGGGTGAGGGTAGCGACCTTGAAGAGGAGAGACGTCTTGGGTATGTTGCGTTTACCCGTGCAAAAGAGACGCTTACCCTTTGTCACGCTTCAAGCAGATTTTACAAAGGGCGAAGAAGCGATCTTGAAAAGAGTAGATTTTTTAATGAAGCAGGACTATGTGAAGGCTCTTTGATAGTTGAGAAGAACACTGCGTTTAAAAAGGGTGATCTGGTAAGACATAAGATCTTTGGAACAGGACGTGTCAATGGTGTAAGCAAGACCGGAAGAGAGTTTAAGTTAAGTATTAATTTTGCAGGCACAAAACGCGAAATCTTAGCTTCTTTTGTAGAGAGACTATGAACAGGCTCATAGTAGCATACAAACCATCAGGTATCGGCTCGAACAAATTTCTCTATACTCTTAAACGCAAGTATCAGGAAAAAAAAGCTGGTTTTGCCGGAACACTTGATCCTTTTGCAAAAGGGGTACTGCTTGTTGGTTTTGGTTCACATACGAAGCTGTTTCGCTTTTTAAATAAAACGCCTAAAAGATACCGAGCTACACTCTGGCTAGGTGCAAAGAGTGCTACCTTGGATAGTGAGATGATAGAGAGCATCGCAGAACTTAGCGAATTACCTCTCTTGGAGGTACAGGAGGCACTCAGTTCACTTGAGGGTGAGTTGGAGTATGAACCGCCTATTTTTAGTGCTAAGCGCATTAACGGTATGCGTGCGTATGATCTGGCAAGAGCAGGCAAGAAGGTAGAGTTAAATAAAATAAACTCTACTATCTATGAGACAAAGCTTATTCACTACGCACATCCTTTTGTAACCTTTGAAGCGACAGTGAGCGAGGGGACTTATATCCGTTCTCTTGGCTTACTGCTGGCCAACAGACTTGGCGTGACCGATGGAAGCTTAACTATGTTGGAGCGTTTAAATGAGGGACAGTTCTTTTATGAAAATGAAAAAGCACTTGATATTAAAAGCTCATTAAATATTCCCCAAAACTATTATTTGGGTGATTATGATAATATTAGGTATGGAAGAGTTCTTGCTTTAGAGGATTTTAAAGTGCAAGATGAGGGGACGTATTGGGTGGATAATGGTGAGTATATCTCTATTGTCACTCTAAACGCAGCAGAAGTAAAATATGAATTAGGCAGGATAGAATGTTAGTATTAGCAAGAAAAGTAGATGAATCTATCGTTATTGGAGACAATATTGTCGTAAAAGTGGTCTCCATTGAAAATGGTGTGGTAAAGTTGGGTATAGAAGCGCCTAAAGAGATAGCTATCATTAGAAACGAACTGCTTGAAGCAATTACAAAAACAAACAGAGCTGCAGTGGGTCACTCAAGTGAAGATGATATTGCAACTATTTCCAAACTCTTAGGAAAGTAAAAAAACAGATGAAAAAGTACAGAGCTTTTGCGAAGGTAAATATCTTTTTAAAGATAACAGGAACAAGAGAGAACTACCATGAGATAGTTTCTCGTTTTATGAGAGTGGATGATCTATATGATGAACTCTCATTTGTACCTAAAAAAGAGGTTCAGGCAAAGGCAAATGAGTTTAAGATCATTGGTTCCTTTTCCTGCGATACAAAACAAAATACTATCTACAAAGCCTATGTTGCACTGCAAAGAGTAGTTTCAAGTGAAGCACTCGAGAAGCTGATGCGCACACATGCTGTAGAGGTAGAGAAAAATATACCTGCGTTTGCAGGACTTGGCGGAGGCAGCAGTGATGCAGCAACTTACCTTAAAATGTGTAATGAAGTGCTGCATTTGGGACTGAGTTTTAATGAACTCGCTGCCATCGGACTTGAAGTTGGGGCCGATGTGCCTTTTTTTATTTATGGATATGAGAGTGCAAATGTAAGCGGCATCGGTGAAGTTGTAGAGAAGTTTGAAGAGGAGTTGCTCTCTTTTGATATCTATACTCCAGAAGTTGAGATAAGTACACCAAAGGTTTACAGATCATATCGGGAACATTTTTATAATCCCATAGACGGATTTATGGCAAAAGAGCTAAAAGAGTGCTCTTCAAAAGAGATACTCAGTACAATGACACCAAAAGAGGCAAATGACCTCTTTGCACCGGCACTCAAAGAGTACCCTGAGTTAGAGTCTTACTATAAAGAGAGTTACTTCTTCAGTGGAAGCGGAAGCAGCTTTTTTAGAGTAAAAGAGCAATAAGTAAAAAGAGATGATGGAAATATAATGGGTGAAACAATAGCAAAAAACAAAAAAGCGTATCATGATTATTTTATTGAAGAGAAGTTTGAGGCAGGGCTTGTTTTAACAGGTAGTGAGGTAAAGGGTCTGCGTGCACACAGAGTAAACCTCAAAGACAGTTTTGTGCGATTGGTAAGAGGGGAAGCTTTTTTATTTAATGCACATATAGGCAGGTTAGATACTACGCATCACTACTATGGACATGAAGAGAGGGGAACACGTAAGCTGCTTTTACATAAAAAAGAGCTGCAGAAACTTCAAAAGGCTATCTCTCGTGACGGCTATACTATTGTCCCTCTACAGCTCTATTTTAACAATAGAAATATAGCAAAGATTCAGATAGGTATAGCAAAAGGAAAGTTGCTGCATGACAAACGCAATGACTTAAAAGAGAAAGACCAAAAGAGAGATATTGCAAGGGCGATGAAGGATTACTGATGCGATTGATTATTCTTTTAACTCTGTTGCTCAGTACACTTACTGCGTTTAATATTCATCTGCAAAATGATGAGGTTGTAAGAGGTAGCACTGCGTTTATAGAACTATCGCATGAAAAAAATATTCACTATTTGGATATTAAATTTGGAAAGAAAAAATTTCCAATATTTGCACATCCTTTTAAAAAAGGGAGTCATTTTGCGCTACTTCCTATTTCATACTATGAGAGTGCAGGAGAAAAAAAGATAGAGCTTGAGTATCTAAACGCAGGGGTAAAAAAAGAGCAGCAAATCACTCTAAAGGTTTTGGACGGCAATTATAAAAAAGAGCAGATAAAGGTCTCAAGCAAAAAAGTAAATCCAAAATCGCCTCAAGTCAAAAAGAGAATAGCCAAAGAGTACAAACAAGCGATGAAAATTTATAATAGTGTAGCCAAAGTGAGCTATATCTCCAAAGATTTTATTTTGCCACTGCAAAGTACTATCACCAGTCCGTTTGGGATGGCTCGGGTCTACAATGGTTCACTTAAAGGTTATCACAGTGGAACAGATTTTCGGGCAAAAACAGGAACTCCCATAAAAGCTGCAAATGACGGGAAAGTAGTTTTAGTAAAAAAAAGATTTTACTCCGGAGGAACAGTGCTCATTGATCATGGAGAGGGGATTTATACCTGTTATTTTCATTTGAGTAAATTTAAAGTCAAAGAGGGTGCGTTTGTCAATAGAGGCCAAGTGATAGCTCTCTCGGGAGAGAGCGGCAGAGTAACAGGGCCCCATCTGCATTTTAGTGCCCGAGTAGATGGTGTGCAGGTTGATCCATTGCAGCTTATCTCACTCTTAAACAACAATCTAGTAAAAGGAAAATAATGACTCTATTTCAGTTAATTATGCTTGGTGCATCAGCATTTTTTGCATACAAAATTTATGAACATATTCAGACACTCAAAGATCCACAAGCAGATGAAAACAGTGGAGGGGGCGAAAGTAGGACAGCAGAGGCTTTCTCTCCTTTTGATGCATCCTCCCTTGTGGAAAAGGCGGATGAAGAGATGCAAAAAGGTGATTTGCAAAAAGCACTTGCAATCTACTCTGAAGCAAATATAAAAGAGCCTAACAACCCTGAAACACTCTTTAAGATGGGTTATACTCTAGCGCGTCAAAACAGAGATGATGAGGCTCTGGAGTACTATAAAGAGGCTCTGGAACTTGATCCGGATGATACATATATTCATCAGGCAATGGCATCACTTTATAGAAAAATGGGTGAGTTTGCAAGTGCGAGAAATCATTTAAACAGATCACTTGAACTTGACCCAAACAATGCTATTACATTTTATAATTATGGAAATTTACTTGTAGATATGAAACATCCCGATGAGGCAAAAGGGATGTACAAAAATGCACTGCGTTTAGATCCTGATTTTAAAGAAGCAAAAGAGGAACTCTCTAAATTAGAAAAGGAGTCATCCGATGAAAACACTGCAAATATATAAATTTTTAAATGAACTTTCTCCTTTTGAACTACAAGAGTCATGGGACAATTCAGGACTTTTGGTAGGAAGTTTTGAAGATGATATTTCACAAATTGCACTCAGTATTGATGTTGATGAGAAGCTGATAGACTCTTTGGAAGAAAATACACTTCTTATTACACATCATCCTATTATTTTTGGTGGATTAAAGCAGCTGGAATTTTCAAAATATCCTGCAAATTTGATTCAAAAAATGATTAAAAAAAATATTTCAAATATTGCGATGCATACAAATTTTGATCAAACACACTTAAATGATTATGTTGCAAAAGAGGTTTTGGGATACGAAATTCAAGAAAAAGATGGATTTGTTGCATATCTTGATGTGGATGAAGATTTTGATATATTTGTGAAGAAAGTATCGACTGCGTTTGGACTAAAATGTGCTAAAGCTGTGAAGTGTTCTGAACATGTTAAAAGAGTGGCACTGACGACTGGTTCGGGTTGTTCTCTTATGCGAAGTTTGGATGCTGACTGCTTTTTAACCGGTGATGTAAAGTACCATGATGCGATGGAAGCCAAGAGCATAAAACTTTCACTAATTGACATAGGACACTATGAAAGTGAGTGCTTTTTTGGTCAAATTTTACAAAAGCATTTGAAAATTTTAGGTTTAAAAGTTATAATTGCATCATCAGAAAACCCATTCACATATATTTAAGCCCAAAGGACACCAATGAACAAACATTTACAACAGTTAATCGACCTTTCAATCATTGATAAAGAGATTGATGCGTTTGAACCTCAAATCGAAGAAGCAAACTATAATTATGAAGCGGCTCTTGCAAAAACAAAGAGCATTGAATCAGATATAGAAAACTTAACGCAAGAGATAAAAGATGAAGAGATAAAAAAAGCAAAAAATGAGCTTCATCTTGCAGAACTTTCTCAAAAACTTGAAGAGAATGCAAAAAAAAGCAATGAAGTAAAAACTGAACGTGAAATGAAATCACTTCAGCTTGAAGAAGAGATAGCAAAAGAGCAAGTTACATTTGCAAATGAAGAGATTCAAAGACTTGAAAAGATCATCGAAGCAAAAAAAGAGCAGATTGAAGCTGCAAAAGTCACTCTTGAAGAACTTACTGCAAATCTTAAAAATGTAAAAGCGGATGTTGATGCAAAACTAGAAAAAATCAATACCGAAAGACAAGAAGTATTTAAAAGAAAAGAGAAACTTTTATCTGAGGTCAACCAAAAAGGTTTGGCTTTTTATCAAAAAATTCGTCGTTGGGCTAAAAATACGACTGTTGTTCCTGTAGAAGATCAGGCATGTATGGGTTGTCATATGATTATAGGTGATAAAGTATATGCAGATGTAATAAAAGGTGAAGATATTACAAACTGTCCTCATTGTGGACGTATCCTTTATGTGAAAGCGAACGAAGAGTAGGCTTGAAGCCGTTTTTTATCTTCTACTATATTTTAAGTGTTGTGCTCTTTTTAGTGGCACTTCCACTTATCATACTCCTCTCATTTAAGCAAAAATACAAAGAGTCGATTCCTGCACGTTTTTTTCTTTTTAAAAACCCAAAATTTAAAAATTCTCAAGCTATCTGGTTTCATGTCTGCTCACTTGGTGAGGCACGTGCTTTGAAGCCTATTTTGGATAGTTTAAAAGATGAGAAGATTTTGATTACAACTATTACACAAACGGGACAGGATGAAGCCAAGAAGTATGATGCAGAGGTCCGCTATCTGCCTTATGAGATGTATCTTCCTTTTTGGATAAAACCGCAAAAAAAGCTTGTTGTTCTTGAGGCGGAATTTTGGTATATGCTTTTTACTATAGCTCATGCCAGAGGCGCAGAGGTTATACTCTTAAATGCAAGAATCTCTGATAAAAGTGTTGATAAGTATATGAAGTTTGCCTGGTTTTACAAAAAACTTTTGGCCAGTGTAGATACTCTTTATGTGCAGAGTGAAGTAGATAAAAACAGATTTTTGGCACTTGGTGCGAAAAATATAGAAGTGATAGGCAATATAAAACTTGCTGGTGAAATCAAAAAGAGTAAAGAGTATCAAAAACCGGAGGGTGAGTTAATAGTAGCAGGCAGTACACATCCTACTGAAGAGCAGAGTGTGCTTGATGGATTTTGTACGTATAAAAAACTACATAAGGATGCAAAGCTTGTGATAGTTCCTCGTCATCCTGAGCGTTTTGAAGAAGTATATACTTTGATGCGAGAGTATGCAAAGAGATATAAACTTTCACTTTCTCGCTTTTCTGAGGATAAAACACTAGATAGTGACTTGATACTTGTTGATATGATGGGCGAGTTAAATAATATCTATGCCATAAGTGACATAGCTATTTTAGGTGGAGCATTTAGAGAAGATGTCGGTGGTCATAATCCGCTTGAACCTGCATATTTTGGATGTAAAATCATTACAGGAAAGCATTTTTTTCATCAAAAAGAGCTTTTCAAGTATGTACATCATCTACAGTATGTTGAACCAGATGAGATAAACGCAGCACTAAACGCAGCAGCAGAGCTCCCACCATCAATGGTTGAAGAGAAGATAAATCTCAAACCAATAATAGAAAAATTAAAAGCACCAAAGGTGCGCAGGCTTTCTGCCGAAGAAAACTAAGCGTTAGCGTAGCCAAAAGAATCGAGGTGTCCCTTGAGGGTATACTTCCTTTGGCGTATTAAAAGGGAAAAAGAAAAAGTTCCCTTAAATTTTTGAAAAAAATTAAAGGAAAAAATAATTATGGCAACAGAAAAAGCATATAAATTATTAGCAAAACAAGAAGGAATTTCTAACTCAAATGCAAAGTCTATGATAGACCGCGGACTCGTATATGTTGGAAATAAAAAAGTAATGATAGCTCGTGGAGAGATCGATGAGCGAACAATTTTTAGAGTCATCAAGATAGAAAAGGCAAAACCTATCTTTGAAAATGATGACATTATCGTTATAGATAAACCTGCATATGTAAATTCGGATGAGATAGAGAGACAGTTTAAAGGCTCAAGACTGCTACATAGACTAGATCGTGAAACAAGTGGAGTTTTAATGCTTGTTAAAAATGAAGAGTTCCGTGAAAAGGCCATTAAAGAGTTTGCACAGGATAAGGTCTACAAAGAGTATATAGCATGGGTTGAAGGCATTATGACAGAACCTATTGAGGTTGATAAACCTATTGTTACACAAAAGAAAAACAATAGAGCTTACTCAAATGTCTCTCCAAAAGGAAAACCTGCCAGAACAGAGTTTTTTCCAGATATAGTAAGTGCGAAGAAGACAAAAGTCAAAGTTATTATTCATAACGGAAGAACACACCAGATCAGAGTGCATGCGAGATATATAGAACATCCAATTATAGGTGATGAACAATATGGTGGACGCCGTTCAAAACGTGTGATGCTCCATGCGCATAAAGTAAGACTTCTTGGAATGGAGTTTGTAGCTCCTGAACCTAAATCATTTA
>CAZCMR010000047.1:0-13914 GCA_964499805.1 uncultured Sulfurimonas sp. | reverse complement strand
CAACGGTAACTCCTGAGTTTTATGAGCGTTTGGTCGCGATGGCAAAAGAGAAACGCTTTTACGTTATCTCCGATATCGCTTATGGTGATATCACTTTTGATGGCTATAAAACACCCTCTATTATGCAGGTAAAAGGTGCAAAAGATGTTGCCGTTGAGTCTTTTACCCTCTCTAAAAGTTACAATATGGCAGGTTGGCGTGTAGGCTTTTTTGTCGGAAATCCAAAGCTTATCGGTGCATTGCAAAAGATAAAATCATGGTTAGACTACGGAATGTTCACTCCTATTCAAGTAGCTGCAACTGTAGCGCTTAATGGTGATCAGCAGTGTGTTAGAGATATCACTGAAAAATACAATCACCGCCAAGAGGTGCTTATAGAAGCGTTTGGACGTGCCGGTTGGCATATTAATAAAAATCAGGCAAGTATGTTTTCCTGGGCAAAAATTCCGGAGTGTGCTGCACACCTTGGGAGTCTTGAATTTTCAAAACGATTGCTCAGTGAAGCTGGAGTGGCTGTTGCTCCGGGCATCGGATTTGGAGAGTATGGAGAAGGGTATGTGCGTATAGCATTGATTGAAAATGACAATCGTATCCGTCAGGCAGCCAGAAATATAAAAGAGTTTTTAAAACAGTTCGATGGCTGTAATAACAAGGATAAAAAATAAGATGATAAAAGTCGGAATTATTGGTGTTGGAACTGTCGGAACCAGTGTTGCAAATATCTTAAAAGATAATGCGGATGTTATCTCTGCGCGAGCAGGTGTGGACATCGTTGTAAAGAGCGGCGTTGTTAGAAACCTGAAAAAAGAGAGAGGTCTGGATATCATTTTAACAGATAATGTGGATGATATTTTAAATGATGATGAGATTGATGTTGTTGTTGAGTTGATGGGAGGAGTAGAAGAGCCTTTTGAGGTTGTAAAACGTGCACTCAAATCAGGTAAAGCAGTCGTGACGGCAAATAAAGCACTCCTTGCATATCACAGATATGAATTGCAGGAGATTGCACAGGATATTGCGTTTGAGTTTGAGGCTTCTGTTGCAGGCGGTATCCCAATAATCACTGCACTTCGTGACGGACTCTCGGCAAATCACATTGAGTCTATTATGGGTATTATGAATGGTACTTGTAACTATATGATGACAGAGATGGCAAACAACGGTGTCTCTTATGATGCGATACTCAAAGAGGCGCAGGATCTTGGCTATGCAGAGGCTGATCCGACTTTTGATGTCGGTGGGTATGATGCAGCGCATAAGCTTCTTATTTTAGCATCTATTGCTTATGGTATAGATGCCAAACCCGAAGATATCTTAATCGAAGGGATTGAGAGTGTCAGTGCTGAAGATATCGACTTTGCAAAAGAGTTTGGATATGCCATTAAACTGCTTGCTATTGCCAAAAAAGATGATAATGAAGTAGAACTGCGTGTGCATGCCGCTTTAATCAAAAAAGATGAGATGATTGCCAAGATTGACGGTGTGATGAATGGTGTGAGTGTTGTCGGTGACAAAGTGGGTGAAACACTCTATTACGGACCGGGTGCGGGTGGTGATGCAACCGCTTCGGCCGTTGTTGCAAACATTATTGATATTGCCAGAAGCGGAAAATCAACACCTATGCTGGGATTTAACCGTCCAATGGAGGGTGATACGCTAACACTCAAATCGAGTGAGGCAATTGAGTCCAAATATTATCTCCGTATTAATGTAAATGACAAAGCCGGTGTGCTGGCACAACTCTCAAAACTTTTTGAAGAACATAACATCTCCATAGAGACTATGCTACAGCGTACAAGTGAAAACGAGAGTGCAAATTTACTTATTTCAACACATATTGCAGTTGAAAAAAATGTCAAAAATTTGATAAATGAGATAGAATCGCTTAACTTTGTAAATGGAAGACCTGCTATGATTAGGATAATTTAATTTCCTAGGAGCATGTTATCTACTCTAAAAAAATTATATATATAACTGCGTTTATAGTCCTTGTAGTAGGCTTCTCTGCGTGTGGCGAAGGGGCTGACTCCCCTTCAAATTCTGATACTTTAAATTCAAAATATACTATTAGTTACAAAGGTTTGTCGTATTATGACAAGGAAATGCCTATAAGTAATTATAAATTATCACCTTTAAGTGATAGTGAATTTAATGCCTTAAAAGAGGATGAAAAGCTCCTTGTAGCGGATAAACTTTTAGGAACACTTTTTTTCTCCTACCCCCTCCCTGTTTTAAAAGAAAAAATAGCTTCTGGAAGATTTGTAAGTTCTGTTCAGAATGAACTCAAGCAGAACTCTACTGATATCTCTTGGTTGGAATCCGAAATACTAGATGAGAACAAATTTTACAGAGGAAGCGATAACGAAGAGTCTTTAGATATTCTTGCCCGTTTTTTTGTTGCGAAAGATTTAGACAGATATTTCTTTAATAACTGGGTCGCTTATATGCTTACACAAACTATTATGTTCTCTCCTGCTTATGAACTTGATTCTAGTCATGTTCCTAATATTGCACGTATTTATAACCGGCTTGTAACACTTTTAGAAGATGATACCAGTATGCGTTTTATTACCTATATCCATATGTGTAGTGAAGACAACTGGAGAAGATTCCGCAGTCCTGAAGATAATGGACGAGAGATGCTTGAGATTTTTGCATTTGACGGTAATGATTCGGATGTACCAATCGCAGCAACAGCTCTGCAAAATTGGAAACTTGATAGAGACAATGATACACTTGTTGTGGGTTTAAATGAAAATACAAAACCGCTTTCGCTTTTTGGTACAACTATCTATAATGGTGATGATTTTTACAGAGAGCTTGTTAAATCAAAGCAGTTTAGCTATGGAGCCGTGAAAAGATTGGTGCAGTTTTTCTTTACGGATGATACTCCAAAAGAGGTAGAATCTATTACCAACACTATACTCTCTTCAAACCCTCAAACATGGCAGGGGATTTTAAAACAGATACTCTTTTCAAAAGAGTATCTGCTCCATACAACACGAGCTAAAAGCGCTGAAGAGGCATTTTACTCACTTGCAAAAAAGATGGATTTCAAAGCAAGAAAATATGCAATGTATTACTTGAGAAATGCCTTGGATGCGATGCATCAGGCAAGTATGAAGTATAAACTAGGCAGGCTTAAAAGAGTGCCGCTTGATACACTCTCATTTGCCAACTATAGTAAATACTTAAGAGAAGAGGTTCTCTTAAGACATTCAAACCCTGAGTATGAAGATGATTACAGTGAGTGGTCACGACAGGGCTGGAGTGACAGTTTTACCTCTATGGAGAATTTTGAAGTTGTAAATGAAAACCCTATAGAGACGCTGCACAATTATATTAACTACCTTTTTCAAGCTACGGTTGCCAGAGAGGTTTCCTCACAGGAACTAGCTATGTTTGACAGCTTGATGCTTGAGGAGAAAGATGGCGTGAAGAGTCCTGTGTATCTCTATAATATTTTAGATGATCGTGTAGATGATAACGGACAGAGATATGGAGATAAGTTTAAAATATACGACACGATGATAGTGCTTGATTATATTAACAGACTAGAAGATGTTTATCTCTATAAGAAGGTGAAATAAGATGCAAAGAAGAAGTTTTATAAAATTATCATTTGCGGTTTCTGCCTCTTTGGTAGTGCCGACACTCTCCTCCGCGTCAGATGTGGATTACTCCCAAGTTACATTTGATAAAACGATTTACGATGCAAATGCTCCGCAGGTGATAATGATATATCTTTATGGAGGGGCAAGCCAACTTGCAGGTAATTTGACAAATTTTGACGAGATAAAAGAGAAATCCCAAAGTTCTTATGATAGTTATTTTCGTGGCATAACAAAGACTACAAATAGTTTTTGGCAAGAGGCCGGGGGAAGCTATATGGAAGATCTGTTGGCAGACGGTGATATGACGCTCTTTAGAACATGCTACTCCAAAGTCAGGGAGATGAACAGTAACAAATCTCATGGCTCTTGTACAAATCAAAATCAAAAAGGCTCTTTTGATGAGTCTCGTGCCGGTATTGTAACAAATCTCACAAATATTTTATCAAACGCAGGTGTAGTCAGTGAAGAGTCGCCTATGCCTTTTGTGACTATGGAAGGAGATTCCCAATTTTATGCGCCTGGCAGTACTACAGTTGCTAGTTACTTAAAAGCGGTAGGACTCAATGAAAATTTGGATAACCCTTACAAAAGAAGTGTGCGCTACTGGTACGAATATACGAGCCAAGAGAGACAAACGGATGGGTACAATGATGCTCAAACCGGATTTGACCCTGCGTTTAACACTGCCATGAATGAGATGGCACAACAGCTTAATACAAATAGAAAAATCAAAAGTGCTTTTGCCAAACGGGGACCCTTAAGTGATTTTGTTCAAAGCATAGCCAGTGCAACCACACCTGATCTGGGGGAGGATGCCTATCCTTTGAACAGCTCTTTTGCTAAAAGGGTAGAGTCATCTATAAAGGTATTGGCAAATAATCCTGCAACACAACTCATCACTATGAATACAGGTGGTCTTGGCAGCTGGGATGACCATAATGATGCCAGAGAGTATGTAAAACGTTCAGAAGATATGTTTAAAACACTAAAGTCTGCCATGGCTCACATAAAAGCTTTAGGAAAAGAGAAAAGTATCAGTATCATGGTATTTGGTGAATTTGGACGAAATGTAAATCTAAATTCTGCGATGGGTTGGGACCATGGAAATCTACAAAACTTCTATGTTTTGGGCGGTAAAAACTACTTCAATCATCGCGGTGTTGTAGGTGAGACGGTTGTTGATGATTCAGGCTCCGTTAACAGGCTCTACATGAAACCCAAAGAGGGAAGTGAGGCATATGAACATCTTAGTATTGCAGCGACACTCTATAAGCTCTTCGGTATTACAAATCCTGAAATTTTAACTGACGGGTATAGTGCCGTAGAGCTTTAAATGAAGATTCTAATAACTGGTGCAAGCAGTGGACTTGGTGCTGAATTTGCACGCCAATACGCAAGTAAAGAGAATGAACTTTTTTTACTTGCACGCAGGTTTGACAAGCTTGTAAGTCTGGAAAATGAATTATCTCCAAAATGTAAAAATATTACTCTGATAATTGTAGATGTACGAGATTTTGAGATGCTGCAGACAAAGATGAAAGAGCTTCTTGCTATGGATATGGTACTGCTAAACGCAGGTATCTCTCTGGGGCACACAAACGCAGTACCTACCATTGCTGCGTTTAAAGAGCTTTACGATGTCAATGTCCTTGCAAATCATGCTATTTTAGAGATACTATTGCCTCGTATGCAGGCTAAACGCAGTGGCAAAATAGTCTTTATCTCTTCGCTCTCCTCCCTTTTTACTATGCCGAGTGCAAAAGTATATGCCTCTTCAAAACGTGCACTCAATGCCTATGCAGAGGGAATTCGATATAAATATGCAAAAGATAATATAAAAGTCACAACTATTTTACCGGGCTTTATAAAGAGTGAGCTTACCGATAAAAATGATTTTAAGATGCCTTTTTTACTTGAGACTGAGGAGGGCGTAAAACGTATGAAAAAAGCGATAGATAAGGGTAGCGAGTTTTATGCTTTTCCGTTTCGTTTTTATCTGCTGATTAGATTCTTAAATCTTCTGCCTTCAAGCCTGTTGCAAAAAATTATTGACAGATTTTGAATTTTTTTACTATCTGCTTAGATTTTATTTAACCTTTATACTTTTTGATCTGCTTCCATCAGCTTTAAGTCAAAGGATTGTAAACTATCTTACTGAAAATAGAGTAGTAGTTAAGGGTAAAAAATGGAAAACATAGAGACGATAGACAGTGTATGTACTTATTGTGGTGTCGGATGTGATATAGCTGCACATGTTGATGTAAAAGAGAATAAAATCAAAAAGATTTTCGCCCATCCTGATGGAGTGGTTTCTCAAGGGAAGCTCTGTATAAAAGGGAAGTACGGATATGACTTTGTAGATGCAGAGGACAGACTGCGAATACCGCGCATACGCAAAAGTTTTTTAGAAAATAACCCTGATATCAAAGAAGCAGTAAATACAGCTTTAAAAGATTTTGATGATATATGGTACGAGTGTGATCTAAACGCAGCAACTACTGCATGTACGATGAAACTTAAAGAGATTCAAGCAAAGTATGGTCGCAAGGCAGTAGCCTCTATCGGTGGCGCACGTACTTCATGTGAGTCTTCTTATCTTTTTCAAAAATTCACCCGTCATACACTCAACTCTCCTCATGTAGACAACTGTGCTCGTGTATGTCACTCACCATCACTTAAAGGGATGCGTGTTACCATAGGAGAAGGTGCTGCAACCAACCCTTATAACGATATCTATAATTCTGAATTTATGATAGTTATCGGCTCTAACACAACAGAAGCCCATCCGATTATTGCAAACCGTATCTTGGATGTAGCACGTGAAAATGATAATTTGGCGGTTTTTGATGTACGTGAGATAAAACTGCACCGTTTTGCAAAATACAAAGCGATTATGCCACATGAAGCTAACTTGCTCATTTTAAATATGCTTGCCTATGTTATCATAGAAGAAGAGCTCTATGATGAGAGTTTTATAGAGGACAGAACAAAAGGATTCGCAGAATTTAAAGAAAAAATTGTCAATGACCCCTATGCAAATCCGGACTATTTTAACGAAATAGAGGGGTATGAGTATCTCTCAAAGATGGTGCGAAAAGTTGCACGGGAGTATGCTCTGAAGAAGTCGATGATTTTTTGGGGACTTGGCATTACGGAACATCTTGATGGCTCGTATGCTGTTATGGCAATTACACATTTAGCGCTGATGACAGGGAATATCGGTAGAGCAGGTGCAGGACTTATGCCGCTTCGCGGTCAGAATAACGTACAAGGTACCTGTGATATGGGTATGCTTCCATATTACGACCCAGATTATCAAGAGCCAAAAGAGGTTGGGCTTATGACGCCGCAGCTCGTTGATGAGATGATAGAAGGCAGGCTTAAAGCAGTGCTAAATATCGGCGAAGATTTGACGCATATACATCCAAACCTTAACAAAATTGACCGTGCATTTGAGGAGCTTGAACTCCTTTTTGTGCAGGAGCTTTTTATGACCGATGTGGCAAATCGTGCAGACATCGTTGTAGGTGTAAAGTCTGCGTATGAAAAAACGGGTGTCTATGTAAACGCAATGCGTCGTCTGCATCTCTCCCAGCCACTTGTAAAATCAGACCTACCGGATGATTGGGAAGTTTTGCAGATGCTTGACAATAAAATGGGTGGCGATGCGAACTATAAGAGTTCAAAAGAGGTTTGGCAAGAGGTACAGCGTGTCGCGTACCGTCGTTTTAGCGGAGCTGATTACCACCGACTTGAAAAACACCGTAAACGTGGACTGCAGTGGCCGGTACATACTGAAGATACTCCTATTTTACATCAGCTGGATTTTAGAACAGATGATGGATATGGACGCTTTGTATATCATCAGTATAAGTTACGTGGAATGATAGAGGAGATAATAAATAAGTCTCTTCAAGGATACCACTTAACAACAGGAAGAACACTTGCTCACTACAATAACGCAGCACAAACTAAACGCAGTGAAAAGCTCAATGATAGATACGATGAGGATATTTTGCTTGTTTGTGAAGAAGATGCCGCTGACTTTACAAGTGAAAAAGTGATCCTTAAAAGTGAATTTGGACAGACAAATCCACTAACCGTCAAAATTACAGACAAAGTACAGCCAAAAACCCTCTTTGCAACCTTCCATCATGCCAAAAGCCGTATCAATGCGCTCTTTGGAGATGCAAGAGATGAACTTATCTTAACTGCTGCGTTTAAAACTATAAAGGTTGAGGTGATTAACTGTTAATTAATCCTCCATAGCAGGAGGCTGCACAAATTTGTAGTGTTTATGGTTTAGGTATCTGCTGACACTGTGAACATCTTCTTCAAACCAGCCTGCATGATTATTAGAAGCGCAGGTTTGGACACTTTTATTGAGTTTTATAAAATTATTTACTTTCTCTTCTTTGGCTTGAAAGTCATCTGTGTTATGGCAGCGCATACACTTCGCCTCTGTAAAAAGCTCTTTTGCTTCATGGTGTTGTGTGGCATATAAAAAGTTTGGTGTCAGTAACAGTAAAGCTACTTGAAATATATATAAAAACATACAACCCTCCTTTTTCTCAATTGGGTTTAGTTAAATTATAATAATATCTTATGAAATATCTTCATGTAATTTTATTGTGATAAAACATTTATGATACAATTAAGAATATAAAAGAGGGTAGATGAGCAGAGAAAAGGGAAATTATGCTGAAGATCTTGCATCTTCATATCTTGAAGAATTGGGTTTTATCATTGTAGTACGTAACTTCTATTCACGTTTTGGAGAGCTAGATATTATTGCCACTAAAGAGAGTGTATTACATTTTGTTGAGGTAAAGAGCGCAGAGGATTATGAAAAGGCGATTCAAAATATTACACCAAAGAAACTCTCTCGTATAATTAAAACAGCTCAAGTCTATATGAAAAAAAATGCTTATGAGGGTGATTACAGTTTTGATGCGCTCATTGTAACACCTCAGGCAATAGAACTGCTGGAAAATATTACGCTTTAGTCCTCTTTACTTAAATCCGCCTCATCCAAAATAGTAAAAAATCCTGCAGGTTCTAAAACGCCAAATGTAGCAAATAGGATTTTGCCGTTCTCATCGAGAAAATAGTGGCGTGGTGCACCGAACTTTTCAAACTTATCAGGAATGAGATGTTGATCACGTGAGAGATAAATAAGTATATAATCTTTATGGAGTCTATCCATTACTCTCTTTTGAGAGAGTGTCTTCTCTTTAAATATTTTACAAAACTTGCATTTGTCCGCACCGATAAAGAGGTAGATATTTTTATGCTCTTTTTGAGCAAGCTTGACTCCCGTCTCATAGTTATGGATCCAAGAATCTGTTTCATAGGAAAAAAGAGATGTTATAAAGAGTAAGCTGAGTAAGAGTGTTTTCATCTCGTAATTATAATACATTAGATTTAAGATGATATAATATTTTAAAAGTAAAAAAAAGTTTTTTAGGAAAAAAGATGCAAGAAGCAAAGATATTTTTTGGCTCAACTGAGGCAAGCAAAGCAAATGTAAGTGATAGAATATCTCCTTTTAATGGAGAAGTTGTTTCGTGTGCTCCTGTATGTAATGAAGAAGATGCAAAAAAAGCACTCCAAATCGCACAAGAAGCAGCCAAATTCGCAAAAAAATCAACTTTGGCACAACGCTGTGCATGGCTGCTGGATGTTGCAAAGAAGCTTGGTGAGCAAAAAGAGGATATAGCCCGCACCATTACAGATGAAGTGGGTAAACCTATCACATATGCACGTATTGAAGTTGAGCGTTGTATAGAGACCATTACACTCTCTGCAGAGACAATGCGTACAATGGGTGGGGAGACAATCAATACAGATGCAATGCCAAGCGGTAAAAAAACGATGGCATTTTTTCGCCGTGAGCCAGTGGGTGTTGTTGTGGCTATCACGCCGTTTAATTTTCCACTCAATCTTGTAGCACATAAACTGGGTCCTGCACTTGTTGCGGGAAACGCAGTGGTACTCAAACCTACTCCAGAAGCACCTCTTACTGCTTATAAGTTCGCAAAACTCTTTATCGAGAGTGATTATGCCATTCCTGATGCACTCTCTGTCGTCTATGGAGATGCAGAGGTTGGTTCTGCTCTGATTACTTCAGATATTCCACGTGTGATCAGTTTTACAGGTTCTGTTCCTGTGGGAAATATCATTACAAAAAGTGCAGGAATTAAAAAAGTAGGGCTTGAACTTGGCGGAAACGCAGCGACATTTATAGAAAAGTCAGCTGATTTGGCAGATGCTGCTACAAAATGTGCATTAGGGGCATTTGTAAACTCCGGTCAGGTCTGTATCAGCTTACAACGTATCTATGTTGAAGAAGATATCTATGATGAATTTGCAGAGCTTATGGCTACGGCTACGAAAAAACTTAAAGTGGGAAGCCCTTATGATGATGATACGTTTATGGGACCTTTAATTGATGATGAAGCGTGTGTGCGTGCTATGAGCTGGGTCGAGTCTGCCATCGGTGAGGGAGCTATTCCACTGCTTGTACCACGTATTGAGGGAAGAGTCTTCCATCCTTGTGTTATGGCAAATGTACGTGATGATATGGCGATAGTGTGTGAAGAGGTTTTTGCTCCTATTGTCTCTCTTGTAAAAGTGGACTCTTTTGATGATGCAGTGCAGAGGATGAATGATTCCCCATATGGATTACAGTTTTCAATCTTTACGAATAATTTGAGTCTTATGAACAGAGCGATAGATGAACTTGATGCGGGTGGTATTGTCATTAATGATATGCCGACACTGCGTTTTGACATCCAGCCTTATGGTGGTGTAAAACTTTCAGGTGTCGGTCGAGAAGGTCCTCGTTTTGCCATTGAAGAGATGACGGAGATCAAATCTATTGTCATCTGCTAAGAAAAAGGTCATAATCTCTGCGTGTATTTTAGGTGAGTATTGCCGTTATGACGGTAAAACCAAAGAGATAAGTGCGGTCGCAAAGGCGTATGAAGGATATGAGATTATCCCTTTTTGTCCTGAGGCACCCCTGTTTGGAACACCAAGAGAACGCATCAACGTCGTAAAAGTTGAAAATGAACATAGGATTGTTACAGATAAGACAAACGTAGATGTAACGCAGCTTTTACGTGAGGAGATAGAGCGGTTTTGCAACAAGAATCCTCATGCGGATGCTATTGTGTTGAAGTCAAAATCTCCCTCTTGCGGTTATGGTACGACCCCTGTTTTAGATATGGATAAGAAAATTGTGGCTTATGCAAATGGGGTAGGTGCAGATATTTTTGATACATTTTACAAAGATGTGAAGATTCAAGATGAAGAACAATTTGGGGATGATTAGATGAAATATATATTTTTAATAAGATCACTTATCAAGTATCAGCTGCCAAAAAATCCACCAATGTTCCTTCGTATGGCCTTATGAGTGTAGATTTAAGCGATATAGCACAAAAAAATTATGATTATGCTCTCCATTTGGCTACCTTTGAAGGTGTGATTATATATAAAAATCGAACCTTTGTACTTGCAAAAGTAGAGCAGCATGGTGCTTATGAGAGTGTTGATTTTTGGCGTAATATTTCCCTCTCTACAGAGATTCTTTTAAAAGCGTGCATGTTGCAGCATCAAGTGAATTTTTTTCGCAGACGTGAACATGGAGAGTATGGTCCAAAAGTTACAGCACAAAAAAATAGATGGCTTGCCGAAACACTGAGTAGGCTAAACATCACATATGTAGCGCAGATAAATACAGGAACAGTCAGTACAGCGTTAAAACATGCCCAAGGAGAATTTTTTACAAAACCTTGGATGAACCAAGAGAAGGTAGCGCTGATTTTGGAAATGTTTTATATTATCATCAGAACCAGACGTAATCGAAATACACATTTTTTCTTTCCTAATCAAGCCAAGATAGATATATCTGAAGTTGAAATGATTTACCTGCCGCTTTTAAACCTGTTGGGAGAGCTTTATTATGCCAAAAGTTGAGGCTTCAAAAAGGTAGTTTACAATTTTTTAAGCTCTTTGCTGCGTGATAGATAAAAAGAGTCAAAATCACTGGCGATAAAGCATTTACCTCTATAAAAATTTTCTATTTCATCGCACATACTCTCTGGAGTATTTTCACCATTTTGTGAATATCTTGCACTTATATGTGTTGCTATGAGATTTGGTATCTGATATTTTTGAGCTACGAGAGCCAGCTTTTTTGCTGTGGTGTGTAAAAATTTTGTCGCTAGAGAATCATATACTTTTTGTGTATAGGTACTTTCATGTACCAAAAGGTCGATCTTTTCAAGATATGAGCCCATTACATCGGGTTCGCTGTTGTCGCCTGCTATGATAATACTACGCCCTCTGAGGGGTTCAAGCATATACTCATCAGCAACAAACTCCTTTCCGTTAAATACAATGTTGTTACCTCGTTTAAGCTCACCATAAAGTGATGAGGGGTTAAGCCCGTTTTCTCGTAATTTTTTTTCATTGAGTTTATTGTTGATATCATGCTCTTTTATACAGTAAGCATAGCTTTGTACTGAGTGGACAAGCGGCAAAATTGTGAGGGAAAATCTCTCAAAGTGAAAGCGTGATTCTCTATTTATCTCAACAATATTAAGTTCATATCCAAGGTGTTCAAAAGAGATATCCATTGCACATGTTAAAAACTCTTTTATTCCTTGTGGCGCATATATGGTAAGTGCGCAGAGTGCTTTATCGAGTGTTTTTGAAGAGAGTAGTCCAAGAAGCCCGTAGTAGTGATCTCCATGAAGATGGGTAATAAAGATTGTATCAAGCTTTCCCAAGGAAAGAGAGGTCTTTAAAATTTGATGCTGGGTGGCTTCTCCGCAGTCAAAAAGATACCATTTGTTATCTTGATCGAACTCAAGTGCGAGTGCTGAAACATTTCTCTCTTTTGTAGGTTTACCCGCACTGGTACCTAAAAATGTTAATTTCAAAATTTTACTCCTCGAGTAAATCGCTTTTTAGTCTCTTAAAAGCACTCTCTATATCATCTTGAGATACTTTACACGTTAAATCCTTATAATAACTGTAAATGGGTTTATGGTTTTTGTATATATCCATTCTTATATAGCCTGATGGAAAGTTAGAGAGGGCTTTTTTATCTGCATTTTGGTTGGAGTTACATACTATGGCGCTCTTTTTGGATACTTGAAGTTCGTAATTACATTTTTCATCAAATGTATAGAGTTGCATAAGTTTATTTGTAATGAGTTTATCTGGTGGAAAAACTACCAAACGCAGGCATGGAAGCTGTTGAAGAGATTTGTCATACTTGATAACAGTAGAGTCCTCACTGCAGGCACTTAGAAGTAGGAGAAGCGATAAGCTAAAAAGTGTAAATTGTTTCACAGAAGCGCTCCCTTAGTAATGACATCCACTAAAGAGGATGCCATTTTGAGAATAGGTACTAAAGATTAGTTATATTTTTCATAAAGATAATTAGCTAAATCTTTTATCTCTTTATCTGTTAGTGCACCTTTGAGTGAAGGCATCAAACCAAAGTCTTTAATTGCTTTTTTACCATAAAGAGATTTTCTTTTATCCGGATTATTGATATAACTTTTTATAAAAGCGATAAATTCTGCTTTATTCGCTGTCTCTGATTTTAGTTTTTTTATTACATCTTTTGCATATGGTGCTGCATATATATTTGTTGTATCACCATTTGATTCGTCAATACCTATTACAGTAGCATGACATTTTGCACAGTTTTTTGTAAAAATTTTCTCTCTTGGATCTATATGTTTGGGCATTTTCGTGGTTGTTTTGATTTGCTTTTTGTTTTTTGAATCATATGTAGTATATAAATAATGTGACAGCTTAGCTATTTCAGCATCATTCATTGTGCCTTTAAGCGATGGCATTAAACCAAAATCTTTAATTGCTTTTTTACCATAAAGAGATTTTCTTTTATCTGGATCATTTATATAACTCTTGATAAAAGCAGTAAATTCTGCTTCATTAGCAGTTTCAGATTTTAATTTTTTTACAACATCTTTAGCATAAGGTGCTGCATATATCTTTGTAATCTCTCCACCGGATTCATTAATGCCCAGTACACTTGTATGGCAATGTGCGCAGTAGTTACTGAAAAGTTCTTCTCCTGTTTGTGCAGATAATATTGCAACTGTTAAAGTTGTTAAAAGTACGATTTTGTTCATGTTCTACCTTTAAATTATTTAAACTATTATAGTCTTATTATATAATTATTATAATTATTATTGTATTGTTGAAATTTTTAAGCAAGAAGTATTACTTTTTTACCCATTTTATTGACTTAAAG
>CAZCMR010000046.1:0-13916 GCA_964499805.1 uncultured Sulfurimonas sp. | reverse complement strand
CATTTTTGGGTTCCAACGACGAGTTTGGTGTCCGAAGTGTACACCACATTCTAAGAGGTCTTTCATAGTTACCATAGGGTATCCTTAAAGGCATTTTCAGCCAGAAATTTCGTTAGTTGGCTTCGAGAATGTCGGACAATTTTCCTCTAAAAAGAGGGTTGCACTAACTTTTTGACATAATCTGTTAATATTTTCTTTACATGTATACAAAAGAAAAATCCGCGAATTATACTAAATAAACCTTTAACATTAGCTTTTAAAAATACTATTTCAAATTTCAAATGCAGTCATAGTATAGTTTAAAATTATATTTATAGTATATGATGTATAGTATCACAATAATTAAACAAAAGGGTCACTATGAACAAGCCTCTACTCCTCTCTTTGGCAGCAACCGTCTTACTAAGTAGCAATGTAAGCGCAGAGACAATGTACACAAAATTTCAGACTATGGAGCTTGAAATGAAAAAACTGCAGCATGAACTCAGCAGTTTAAAAGCAGAGCAAACACAGCTCAAAAAAGATGCATTAAAAGCACAAGAAGAGGAACAAGAGTCCCAAGAAGAAGATGATGAAGAGGAGAGTGTTGATGAAAGACTCACCGATATTGAGGAGACACTCACCGACCTCAACAAAGCAACAAATGGCAGTCATCTAAAATTTAATGTCGATTATCGCTTTGCAATTGACAATATGCAGTATAAAATGGCTGACGGCTCTGAGGCAAACAATGATGCTTTTATGACAAACAGACTCTGGGTTAACATGAACTGGGCTGCTACAAAACATATCAGTTTTTCAGGTCAGCTTGCATATAACAAAGCCTTTGGTGCGAGAAGCGGTGCAGAAAACGGGGCATATGACTCATTTGACTGGATAACAAATGAAAATGCTTATGATGATACAGTCCGTATTCGTTCTGCATATTTTTTATATAAAAATGACACTTTCTTAACGACTGATATTCCATGGACATTTAGTATCGGTCGTCGTCCATCAACAAATGGCCATTTAGTAAACCTTAGAGATGATGACCAAGCCGCATCACCAATGGGACATACCATAAATGTGGAGTTCGATGGTCTAAGCTCGAAATTTGCACTTGAGAATGTAACTGGTATTGACGGTATGTATGTTAAGTTTTGTGCAGGACGCGGTATGAGTAATGCCAAACCACGTATTAGTTCAACTCCATATGCGACAAATGATAGCAGTGCACCAGATATTGATCTTTTAGGTTTAATTTTTGTACCTTATGATAATGGGCAATACTCGCTCAATACACAATACTACTATGCTAACAACCTTATGGACGCAGTAAATCCAGCTGATCCAACACAGGGCTTTAAAACTGTCGGAGGGCTTCACTCTTTTACTGCCAATATCGTTGCAAATGGTATCGGAGATGGCATCAACGACTTTTTGGATGATACTATTTTCTTTGTAAGCGGGGCTGTAAGTGTTACTGACCCGAGCAAGAATGGTGGTGGTATGCTTGGAAGACTTGATCCAAAAACAGGTTACTCATACTGGAGTGGTGTACAATTTCCATCTCTTGTCTCGGAAGAAGGAAGATGGGGTATTGAGTACAATCACGGAAGTAAATTTTGGAGAAGTATGACCTATGGTGAGGATACAAATATAGGTTCAAAACTCGCTGTTCGTGGTAATGCGTACGAAGCATATTTTACAGAGTATCTAGTTGAAGATGTTTTATCTATGCAGGTTCGCTATACATATATGGACTATGAATTCTCAGGCAGTAACGGATTTTTTGGAGATACAACAGGACAACCACTTTCTATGGAACAGGCCATTGCCAACGGACTTGGAAACAGTGTTGTAGATACAGCTCAAGATATCCGTTTTTATTTAAGATATAAGTACTAAAACTTTCCAAGCGGTTTTCCCTCGTTCCAATACTCAGTATTGGAACAAAACTACTATTAAACGCAGTAGTTAGGCTTTTTGTAATTCTTGAAGCTTCTCTTTTACAGCCTCTACATGACCTTTCACGCGGACTTTTTCCCATTTAGCACGGATGATGCCCTCTGGGTCTATGATAAAAGTTGAACGAACAATGCCCATATACTCTTTTCCATAGTTCTTCTTTAATTGCCACACACCATACTGCTGCATCATCTCGGTACTTTCATCACTTAAAAGTGTAATACCGAGATTTTTCTTCTCAATAAAATTACGATGTTTTTTCGTAGAGTCTGCACTTACACCCAAAATAACTGCATCAAGTGAAGAAAAATCCGGTGCAGCTTCTGTAAACTCACACGCTTCAGTTGTACATCCTGGCGTATTGTCACGCGGATAAAAATACAACACTATCCACTTTCCTTTCAAATCCCTCAAGCACATCTCAACATCATCTTGATTTGGAAGACAAAAATCTGGTGCCCTTTGACCTATCTCTAACATATTTTTTCCTTTAATTTTTTTTAATTTAATAGACAAATAGTAGCAAGTAAACCCAAATACCGCTAAAAGAGGTAAAAACAATACCTAAAAAAGTTTTAATGGCTAAAAGCTTATGCTCGTTGGATTTTCTTCCCGGTATCAGCCCTTTTGAAAATTGATAATTGGCTTTTGCCACTGTAACACTCCAATACACAAGTGTGAAAAACGCTATAAGAATATGTACTGCCAAAATAATTGTAGCATAGGTGGCTGAGACTTCACTCTCTCTCATAAAGGCATCAAATCCACCTCCTACTCGTACACCATACTCAAAATACCCTACAACAATAACAGAGAACACAAAGATAATATTTTGTGTAAGTGCATGTATTTTATAGAGTTTTTTCTTGGCAAACAAAATTGACATATAGACAATAATCGGTAGTACAGCAACTATGAGAGTAACAAAATCCATAAAATATGGTGCTCTTGTACCTAAAAACCCCTCCGCAAACATATAATCCATCTATTTTGCCTTTTTTTTATGATGGCGATAGTATAACGCTCCCATTATAAATAACAAAGCAATAACTGCAACTGTAATTTCTTTTAAGTATTGCTTTATCAATGCCTCATTTTCACCTAAAAAATACCCTAACAGTGTTAAGATAAGAGCCCAGATACCTGCGCCCAAAGCAGTAAAGAGCGAAAATTCTGCAAGATTCATTTTTGCCAAACCGGCAGGAATAGAGATAAGTTGACGAACCCCAGGAATCAGACGACCAGTAAAAGTCGAGATATGTCCATGGCTTTTAAAATATCTCTCCATTTTTAACAATGTCTCCTCTTGAATAAAAAAGTATTTGCCGTATCTGAGTAAAAATTTTCTACCCAGGGTAAATGCCAAAAAGTAGTTTACAAAAGAGCCGACCAAAGAACCCCCAAGAGCTGCAGCCATAATAGGCAAAATACCCATATCGCCCTTACTCGCCAAATACCCTGCTGGTACAAGTACAATTTCAGAAGGAAAAGGAATAAAACTCGATTCTATAGCCATCATGATAAAAATACCCAAATACCCCCACTCAAAGATTAGATCCACTAGTTGTTGTGCCAGTTCATGTATCATTTGCATCCTTTAATAATTTATCTATTTCTGTATTTTCATCACTATAAAAATACTCTTCTAAAAGAGGTTTTATTTTATACTCTTTTATAAAATCTATATCAATATTTTCACCCATAAAATAGCTATGTCCAAGTAAAAAATCTGCACCAAGTGTTTTTTCTATATATCCATTGAGAGATAGCATCAATTTTTGTGCCTCTTTATTGACAACTAGATTACTATTTGGTCTCATTTTTAAAAATGTAAACCTTCTACGTAATGCTATGTCTATAGTAGCAATCGACTTGTCAGTAGAGTTCATAGTCGCTATGATATAGAGATTTGAGGGAATGATAAATTTCTCTTTGGAGTAAGGAAGTGTAACTTCGTAGCTACTGCGTTTATCCTCTTCTATTAGTGTAATTAGTTCTCCAAAGATTTTTGAAATATTTCCTCTGTTTATTTCATCAATGACAATGTAGTAATTTTTCTCTTCCTCAACACGTCTATTGTCATTCATTATTGCAGATATTTGTATTGCCAAAGGAAAATAGTATCCAGCTAAAGAGATAGTGTCTTTTTTAACATTAAGTGTTTTTATATCTGCTGGTTTTTGCACTTTTTGTATTAAAATAGCTTCTGTTACAGTTTCTAAATCATTCTTTTTGATGTACTGCTCATTTTTAGCACCCTCAGAAATAACTTTTAAAAATTTATCGGCAAACGCATTGATTATAATGTTAACACCTCGTACAGTTTGCAGTTGTTCTAACTCATTTTCCATATATTTTGTGCGTAAAATATCATAAGCCTCTTCAAATGTTATATGTTTTTGTTGTGCCGCTTTTTGGTTATTGAGTGCTTTTTGTGCAATTATTTTAAAAATTCCATCTTCAAGTTTTATATTCCCATCTTCAGTAGGACGAAAACCCTCTATAAAATCTTCATATGAATAACTTTGATGAAAAGTGATAAACTCTACTCTTTGCTCAGCATTGATTTTTTGATATATTTCTTTGTTTAATGCTACTGCTTCACTACTCTCATTATTTGTAATTGTATCAAAAATAGTTTTTTCATCTTCACCCTCTTCTATCATTGAGATAAAGCGTTGATAATTATGTGTTTTTCCTACACCGGGAGGGCCGTAGAGGATTATGTTTAAAATTGAATTATTATTATCTGAATTTCCAACTTTTTTCTCTTCATTTAAAAAACTTTTATTTTCAAGTAATTCTTTTAAATTCATACCTTTATGAATTTCAGAATAATAAGATTCTTTTCCTGTCGCTTCTTTTGCAATAAATTTTAAATCTTTTTTTTTAAGTTCTTCAGCGTATTCAATACCAAACAAATGAATAGATGCTACTTGCTTTTTATCCGCAGCATTTTCATACATGTCTTTTAAAATCATAATTAATTCATTCTCACTCATTTATTTTCCTCACCCTTCCTCTTATTGCATCCAAAAACTCCTCATACCCACCATCAAAATCCAGATCAACACTTCTCATTTTTAACTGCACCATTGTATCATTTTTCCCTAACTTCAAATCATCATAGATATTCTCAATATGTTTTGGATAAAGCAGCATTGTATCTATTTGTTTAAAATTTGTACCATAAACAAACATCTGATACTTATCAGCTACATTCAAATTTTCTCTACTACTTACCTTTTTATACTTCGTATCTATTATCATGCGGCTTGTTACTATGTCAGGTTTAAGTACCAAACTTCCATAATTTTTCTGTCTTTGGAGTTCTGTACTCTCATCAATACTTTCATATATTTTACCGATAAACTTTTCAAAAAGATCGTTCATGTCAAACAAAAAAGAAAAACTCTTCTTCCCATCTGCAAACATCGGTATCACTCTTTGAAGGAGCATCACTCCAAGTTCATAACTAGGCTGAAATCTACTTTTTAGTCTATCAAAATGAATGTTGTTTTCAAAAGGATTAAAGTACTTATCGCTCACCTCTTCTAGCACAAGCAAACACTCTTTGAGTAACTTTTTATTATGCACATAAGGAAGCAAACTTTTCAGAGCAAAAAGAAAAAATTGATTGAGTTCATTGTCAGCACTAAACTCATCAAATTCACAGTAAATTTTACTTTTTGTAAAGTTATGTCGTATGTTTTGAGAGATGAGATACTTACCACGAAGAGTTGTAAGGTTTTTCTCTTTGCTAGTGTAAGTTTTATAGAGCCCTTTTGTAAATTCACGTAAAAGCTCTTTTGCAAAGTGTTGCACCAAAACTTCTAAAAGAAAACTACTTTTTTGATTTTTAGCTTTAGCAAAATCTTGCTTTTGAAGCTTTATATCATAAGCTGCTAAAAGCATATAGATAAAAATATCTAAATTCACTTCACTACTACGAGTCGTCACTTTTGGTAAGATATAAATATCCTTACCCTCAATATTTAAAATCCCGCAATACTGAAGAGGCTTAATTTTGCCCCACTCCTCTTTAAAAAATGGATGCAACTCTTTATGATTTTGAATATATGTTACTATCTCTTCATCATCAATAGTTTCATATTCATAAAAAATATTTTTACTCATTGAAAGTAATATTTTGAAGTTTTTCTTTGAGTTCGGGAAGATAGACACGTACAATATTCTCAATAAAACCTAAATCAACACCTTCATAATCATGGACAATATAATTTCTTGTATAGTATGCCCCGTCTCTATCTTCTTGCAGGTCATATTTTTCAACGATTATATCATCAAATTTTTTCAGTGTTTCACCAATTTGTGAAAGTGCCATCAGTACTGCCATTTGCCCTTCAAAATCCTCTAATGTCTTTACAATACCCTTATGTCTTTTTACAATAAGTTCTATGTTGTCAATCATTTCTAAAGCAAATTCTACTTTTGCCTGCATAGATTTTTTAGACATAAATCACTTCACTGAGTATATGTTTTTGAGCAGTTTTAGAGAGATTATTTTTGGGAGCCAAATCAATTTTTGTATCTGTTTTTTGTGCAATGAACGCTTTAATTTCATCAAGTCTTTTAAAGCCGATAAAACCCTTATATCTTTGATAAAAACTTTCATCAAGATGGTATAAAATATCTATATCACTATTTGCATTTGCTTCATCTCTAGCATATGAGCCAAAAATTCCATCAATAATAAAACCATCTTCTTGAAGTTTCTTTTTAACAGATTTAATAGTAGATAAAATTCTTTGATTCATAGTTTCACCTTTTTATACCAAGTATTATACCAAACAATTAAATTTTGGCTTCCACATCTTTTATCATCTTCATTGCCACATCTTTTTGCGCATATTTGAGTAGTTTTTCACTTTTTTCTTTCAGGTGGGGTTCTTTGATGATGGAGAGGAGTTTTGATTTTAGCTCTTCACCCTCACGTTCACACCATCCCATCTCATTATCTACTATGAACTTTGCATTGTAGTACTGATGATCTCCAGCAGCATACGGATAAGGTACATACAGAGCCGGGCAGCCGTTTGTGGTCAACTCCCAAAGAGTAGATGCACCACTGCGTGAGACTGCCATATCAGCCCGCGCTATCAAAGAAGGCAGCTCTTTTGTAAAAGCATAGAGTTCAACTTCTACTCCAAGCTTTTCATACTCCTCTTTTACACGCTTAAAATCATTTTCACCTGCTTGATGGATGATTTGTATGCCTCTCTTTTTCAGCTTCCAGGCAACTTCTAACGCCAAGTCATTAATAGCACGTGCCCCGTGACTACCACCTAAAAAGATGATGGTTTTTAAATCCTCACGCAAATGCGCTGTTTTATAAAAAACCTCTTTTACAGGGTAGCCTTTAACAGGAGAGTTTTCATCATAAGCAGAGACAAAACTTTTTGCATAGCGTTTAAGCAGACCATTGAGTCTTCCCGTCACTGCGTTTTGTTCATGGATAAAAAGAGGAGTAAAACGTGAGAGTGTAGCAAACGCAGCAGGTGCAGCAGAAAATCCACCGACACTGTATGTTGCTTGGATTTTATGTTTTTTTAGTATTTTTCTTGCTTGAAAAAATGCTTTAAAAACTTTAAAGAGTGCCTTCACTTTTTCAAAACCCTTTTGGTTGACCACACCCGTTGTATTTAAAAAATAGACATGGGAAAAAGGACTGTACTCTTCAAAATATTTTCTATCCTGTCCAGTGGTAGAACCTATAAATATGACCTCATGTCCATCTGAAACTGCAGCTTCAGCCAAAGCCTCTGCAATCATCAGATGCCCGCCTGTTCCCCCGCCTGTTATACAAAGTCTCATCGTTTTACCCCTTTATCCATCTTCGCTTTTTTTGAAGCCATCAGTACCATCCCTACTCCAAACGCAGCACCGAGCATTGCCGAACCGCCATAACTTAAAAAAGGCACAGAGATACCTTTGATGGGAGTGATTCCACTGATTCCGTACGCATTTACCAAAAACTCAAAAGAGAGCACCAAACCTATGCCTATACTAAAGAGATAGATGCTCATATCTTCTGAACGGTTAGCAATTTTAAAGATTCTCTGAATTATCCACAAAAATATAAAAACTACAAACAAAACACCCACAAAACCAAACTCTTCAGCAAGCCCTGCCAACACAAAGTCTGTGTGTACCTCACTTAAAAAACCAAGCTTAAATGTTCCATCTGCCAAACCTGTTCCAAAAAGCCCACCGTTATGGATTGCGTTTAAAGAATTTCCTATCTGATAGGGCTCTACCTCAACAGGTACACGCAGCTTGGCAGCCATACTCTCCGGCAAAAGTCCTAAAACAGAGTTTTGTGCAAGTGCCCACCATGATTTTATTCGCAGTATTCTATGTTCTGCGGTCAAAATAAAAATAGTAATCGCCACAAAAATAGAGCCTAAAATAGAGAAGAAAAAACGGAAACTGCTCCCTGCGAACATCAGCATAAAAAGCAGCGTCGCACCCAAAACCACAACCTGACCGATATCTTTTTGCAAAAAAGCGATAATAAACATCGCCATCACAAAAATAACACCATAAGGCAAAAATCTTTTAAACTCATTTTTAAGCCCCATACCGTCATGATGCCCCAGTTTTCGTGAAAAACTCCATGCCAAAAAGTAGACAAATCCGACTTTGAAAAACTCAACAGGAGCCAAAGAGAAACCTGCAATCTTTATCCACCGCTTTGCACCGCCAACTTCAGAGACGATATTTTCCGGTAAAAAAGGCATCGTGATCATTAAAATAAGTGAGATAAAAAAGAGTGCAAATCCGATAGGCTTGAGCCATTTATCGGGATCAAGCTGAGAGAGTGAAAAGATAATGACAATCCCCATCAAACCAAAAACAGTCTGACGGATAACAAAATGAAATTGGCTGACCCCAAAAAGAAGCGTTGTGTAAGGTGTCAGTGTATAAGAGAGAATAATACCTATGCCTATTAAAATAGTCACCAAAGTAAAAAGTTTTCTGTCAGCACTATACATGCAGGGCTACTTTATCTTATTTATTTTAAGTACAAATTCAACTTCAGGCTGGGAGAGATGAAGCTCTTTTGAAATAGTTTCAATGTCAATTCCCTGCTTATACAAAGAGATGATCTTCTCATCATCATTTGCATGGATAGAGGAGGGAATAGATATCTGTTTGACACCGCTCTCAAGCTGAGACATCCGTAAGTCAATCTCAACTTCAATAGACTCAATATTGTTTTGCATCTGCTTGATCGCTAGAGAGAGAGGCTGTACCATATCGTAGACACTGCGTTCTATCTCTTGATATATCTCATCATCATTCATTCTTTGCGAGTTACTCTGTATGCTCTGCTGCGTTTGGTCTAGTTTCTTTTTCAAGTAGTAGATTTCACGATTTAACTCCTCTACTACAGAGGCAACAGAACGGATGTTTTTAGAGTATCCTGCATCTTTTGTAAAAACATAATAGAGCAGATACAAGATAATCGCTGCTAAGATAATGACAACATATTCCAAGTTAAAAGTGAAATTTTCCAAATTCACGACTTCTTCTCTCTCATCTCACGAATGAGTACACGTTCACGTGCCGTCATATATGCAGCCCACTCTTTCTCATCACGCTCATGCATCTTTGTAATATGCGCCAAAGTAGGAGAGAGTGCTTTAAAAAATATGCCGATATCCCGTCTGGGATGTACAGGCATATCAACACGCCCATAATAGAGTTTCCCCTCTTCGAGCAGTGCGTCTTTAAGCTCAAAATGCTCAAACCCTATCGCTTTAATCTCCGCTTCGCAAGTCAAAGAGACTCTCTTTGGCTCTTCATTTTTCAAAAACATCTCAAGCGCATCGATCTTTCTGTGCAGCTCCACTATGAGATTGAGCAGTACAGGGTCACTCTCAGCCGTCTCTCCTCTTGCTTTTGCAAGTTTTAGCCACTGACTGATGGGATCATCATCACTTTCACTGAGCTGTTGGTACTCTCTCTCAAAAGCATCTTTGTCAACATCTATCTGAGAAAACTGTATGCTGATTGGTGCAGGAACTAAACGCGGTGTACTCATGCAGCCATCCTGTCCAAAATGATAAGTATCATAAACGCAATACCAAGATAACCGTTAACGGTAAAAAATGCTCTGTCTATCTTTGTAAAATCTCTACGGACTAACATCTGTTCATAGTAAAGGACAAAAGCACTTCCAACAGCAGCACTAAACGCAATGACTCCTAATCCCGCAGACCAAACAAACAGTAACCAAAAAAGCACCGCCAGAGCATGAAAAAGTGCTGAGATAAAGAGTGTAGCCTCTGCACCGTATTTTGAGGGGATAGAGTGGAGGTTCTTTTCCTTATCAAAGTCAATATCCTGCAAAGAGTAGAGCAGATCAAAACCTGCAACCCAGAAAATAACACCCAAAGAGAGTAAAACAGACCAAAGAGGAATAGTCGCACTCACAGCAATCACACCCGCAATAGGGGCAAGACCAAGTGAAACACCCAAAATAACATGAGCCAAAGAGGAGAATCTTTTAAAGTAGGAGTAGGAACCCAAAACCACTAAGATAGGAATACTCAAGGCAAAAGCAAGAGAATTTATCATATATGCCACAGCTACAAATATCACTGCGTTTACCACGATAAATATCAAAATGCTCACAGCATCCAAACGTCCGTCAACATTGGGACGATTTGCCGTTCTTGGGTTTTGCGCATCTATATCTCTGTCAGCATAGCGATTCACTCCCATCGCAAAGTTTCTCGCACTTAAAGCTGCCAATACACCCATTAGAAGCAACCACCATCCGAACCAGCCATCAGCTGCAACAATCATTGCTATAAAAATAAAAGGCAAAGAGAAGATAGAGTGTTCAAACATCACAAGTTCATTAAAATCTTTCGCTTTTTTGATTAATCTTTGCAAGTAGTTCCCTTTAAATATTTATAAGAGAGATTCTAGCTAAAAGTGATTTAAAGTTGGATGATATTAATGAAAATAAAACGAAATTTTCAGTAGAATATCTCAAATAAATCAAGGTACATACTCTATGAAACTAATCTACATCCTTATTTTTGCCCTTCTTTTGAGTGGTTGTGACCTACTAGAGTCCAAAGAGCAAAAAAGTGCACAACTTGCTGAACAAAAAGCTCTTTTAGAGAGACAAATCGATGAGTCAAAAGAGGTACAGCTTAAAAAGATAGATGCCCAAACGCAGCGGGACCTGGCAAAGATAGAGACACAAAAAGAGTTGGCAAAAATAGAGAAAGAGAAAATGCTGGAAAAAATCCGCCTCAATGCAGAGATGGAGAAACAAAAGATAGAGCTTGAACAAAAAAGAGCTAAGATACTTCTGGATGCCAAAATGGTCGAAGTTGAACACTCCGACTCTATGGAGATAAAACGCTACTTATTACTTATCCTCTTTCTGATGTTACTTATCATCACTTTTTTTCTCTACCACTATCTCAAAAAACGCCATGAGGACAAACTTCGAGCTTATCATGACAATCTGGACAAATATTTTCACCAACAGGAGAACATGGCCAAGATGCGTATTGCAGAAAAAATCATCGACACAGTAGCGAGCGGCAAGCTTGATAAAGAGCAGGAACTTGAGCTCATTAGAGCTCTAAACGCAACAAATACACAATCAGCAGCACAAGATACAAGATTGCTTGAAGAGAGAGCAGACGACGATACCATAGAGCTTATCGAAGAGAAAAAATGAGTTTTAAACAACTCGCCATCATAGGGCCAACCGCTTCAGGCAAAAGTGATTTGGCGATTAAGATTGCACAGCAGACAGATGCCTACATTCTCTCCATAGACTCACTCAGTATCTACAAAGAGATAGACATCGTCTCTGCAAAACCCTCCAAAGAGGAGCTAAACGCAGTGAGACATTTCGGTATAGATGCGCTCTATGCAGATGAGTATTTTAGTGTTGATATCTTTATAAATCTATACAAAAAAGTACAAAACCAGTGTAAAAAAGATACTAAAAACCTTATCATAGTCGGAGGAACATCTTTTTATCTCAAATCTCTCTTGGATGGCTTATCTCTCCTGCCTACTATCTCTGTCCAAACGCAGCAAATAGTAAGAGAAAAACTCATAAACCTGGATGAGTGTTATAACTTTTTGTATACAAAAGACAAAGAGTATATGCAAAAAATCGACAAAAATGACAAGTATCGGATAGAAAAAGCACTGCTTATTTATGAAGCTTCTGGAGTAACTCCAAATGAGTGGTTTAAACGTAACCCTCCAAAACCCATCATCGAGAATTTGGATATTTTCAACATTGATGTAGAACGCAGTGTATTACGTGAGCGTATTGAAAAAAGAACACGAAAGATGTATGAGATGGGCTTAGTGGATGAAGTCTGTTATCTTGAGCAGAAGTACACACGCACACCCCATCCGATGAGCTCTATCGGCATCGTTGAAGTTTTAGAGTATCTTGATGCAAAAGTCACAAAAGAGGAGATGCTTCAAAATATCTCTACCCACACCGCACAGCTTGCAAAACGCCAGCAGACCTTTAACCGTACTCAATTTCGCAATATCTCTTCTGCACCTCTTCAGGAGTTAGAGGAGATTATTCTTCACAAATTTGTGCATACATAGCAGGGCGTCTATCTCGTAAAAGTCCCCAGTATTCTCTGTGTTTTGCATTCTCTTGCAGATCAAACGCAGCGTAGAGTATCTCCTCTTTATCTCGTGAGGCTTCAGCTATTTTTGCCCCTGTGTAGTCTGTGATGAAAGATGAACCGTAAAAGGTAAGTTCACAACTCTCTCCCACCTCTTTGCCATAACGATTCGCTACTACAACGGGAACAGTATTTGTCGCGGCATGTCCCATCTGAACACGCTGCCAGTGCTCTTTTGAATCAAGCCCGATCTCAGGCTCGCTCCCAATGGCTGTCGGATAGAAGATAATCTCTGCACCCTTTAGAGTAAGTGCTCGTGCTGTCTCACAAAACCACTGATCCCAGCATATTCCCACACCTATCTTGCCAAACGCAGTGGCAAAGACCTTAAAGCCGGTATCTCCCGGTTTGAAGTAGAACTTCTCTTCATATCCCGGACCATCTGGTATGTGCGTCTTACGATAGTTATCCATCACAGACCCATCAGCATCAATGACTACCAAAGAGTTAAAATACTCCGCATCTGCCTTTTCAAAGTACGAGACCAACAAAACAACTCCAAGTTCACGTGACAGTGCTTGAAACTCTTTTATAAGTCCGTTATTTTTGAAAGGTTTTGCCCATGAAAAGTACTGCTCATCCATATCTTTGCAGAAGTAGAGCCCCTCAAAGAGCTCCGGTAAGAGTATGATGTTCGCACCATTTTTTGCAGCTTCAGTGACAAGTCTTTTTGCTTTTTGCACATTTGCATCTTTATCTTCGCTCATACTCATCTGAATGGCTGCTACTCTTACCATAACTACTCCCTAACCTCTACCTGTTACTTCTAAAAGGTGATACCCAAACTGTGTTTGAATCGGTCCGTAAACCACACCGACATCACCGCTAAATACAGCTTTATCAAACTCAGGTACCATCTGTCCGGGACCAAACTGTCCTAAATCTCCGCCATTTTGTGAAGAGGGACACGTAGAGTACTGTTTTGCTATCTCTGCAAAATCTGCACCGTTTTGTATCTCTGTTTTTAATTCATTACACTTTGCTTCGTTATCTACTAAAATATGTCTTGCTGTTGCCCATGCCATTACTGATGGTTCTCCTTTGATTTTTTTCATGCAAATTTTACTATAAATTTCCTTACTTTAAAAACTATTAAAAGCATTAAGTAAATATAATTCGTATTATAATCACAACAACACTTTTGTACACTTACAAAAATAAAAATGGAGTAGATATGAAAAATATTATCTTAAGTCTTTTAGTTGCGTTTAGCTTTATAGGCTGTAGCTCAAAGAGCGATGAACAAACAGC
>CAZCMR010000045.1:0-14055 GCA_964499805.1 uncultured Sulfurimonas sp. | reverse complement strand
TTCTTTGCAACTGCTGAAGATTCAGGTGCACTTCCTTTGGAACTTGACGTTTCTCAAATGGAAACAGGCGATGTAATTGACATCTATCCATACAAAGGTGAAGCACATAAAAATGGTGAGTGTATCGCAACTTTTAAACTAAATCCAAATACTATTACTGATGAAGTACGTGCAGGTGGACGTATTCCATTGATCATCGGCCGTGGTTTGACTTCTAAGGCTCGTGCTAGCTTAGGTTTGGGTGCTACAGATATTTTCTTAACTGCTGAGCAACCTGCAGATACAGGTAAAGGGTATACTTTAGCACAAAAAATGGTAGGAAAAGCTTCAGGTCTTGAAGGTGTTCGTCCTGGTATGTATGTAGAGCCTGAAATGACTACAGTTGGTTCTCAAGATACAACAGGTCCTATGACAAGAGATGAGATCAAAGAGCTTGCTGCACTTGGTTTCAATGCTGACTTTGTACTTCAGTCATTCTGCCATACAGCTGCATATCCAAAACCATCAGATGTTAAGATGCACCATACACTTCCTGACTTTATTGCTAACCGTTCTGGTGTTGCACTTCGTCCAGGTGACGGTGTTATTCACTCATGGTTAAACAGAATGGTACTTCCAGATACTGTTGGTACTGGTGCAGATAGCCATACACGTTTCCCTATCGGTATCTCTTTTCCTGGTGGTTCTGGAATCGTTGCGTTTGCTGCTGTAACTGGATCAATGCCTCTTACTATGCCTGAGTCTGTTCTTGTTAGATTTAAAGGTGAAATGCAACCGGGTATCACTCTTCGTGACCTTGTAAATGCTATTCCTCATAAAGCAATTAAAGAGGGTCTTTTAACTGTTGAGAAAAAAGGTAAGAAAAATATCTTTGCTGGACGTATTTTAGAGATTGAAGGTCTGCCTGATCTTAAAGCTGAGCAAGCTTTTGAGCTTTCAGATGCTTCTGCTGAGCGTTCTGCTGCTGCTTGTACAGTTCAGCTAAATAAAGAACCAGTGATTGAATATCTTAAATCAAATGTTGTTCTTTTAGATCAAATGATTGAAAGTGGTTATGAAGATCATAGAACTTTACGTCGTCGTATTGCAAAAATGGAAGAGTGGATTGAAAATCCAAATCTAATGGAAGCTGATAAAGATGCAGAATATGCGGCAGTTATCGAAATAGATCTGAATGAAATTACTGAACCTATTTTAGCTTGTCCGAATGATCCGGATGACGTTGCAACACTTTCAGAAGTTCTTGCATCTGACAGACCTACAAAAATTGATGAAGTATTCGTTGGTTCTTGTATGACAAATATCGGTCACTACCGTGCTCTTGGTGAAGTTCTAAAAGGTGAAGGTGCTGTTCCTACTCGTCTATGGGTTTGTCCTCCAACAAAAATGGATGAAAAACAACTCACAGAAGAGGGTTATTATGCATTGTTTGGTGCAGCAGGTGCTCGTACTGAAATTCCTGGATGTTCTTTATGTATGGGTAACCAAGCACGTGTTGCTGACAATGCAATTGTATTCTCAACTTCAACTCGTAACTTTGATAATCGTCTAGGAAAAGGTGCACAGGTTTATCTCGGAAGTGCTGAACTTGCAGCGGTATGTTCACTTCTTGGTAAAATACCAACAAAAGAAGAGTATCTTGAGTTGACAAAAAAAATTGAAGGTAAAGAAGATGATATCTACAAATATCTTAACTTCAATCTTATTAAAGACTATAAGCTAAACTAAGCTTATAGTCTAGAGATGGAGTAATTCCATCTCTACCTAATTAATTTTCTTTCCTTACTCTTTGATTAAATCATAATCTTCAGGAATGTTAGGAACAAAATCTTTTCTTTCTATCTTTTTCTTCTCATCTACCTTTGTAAAATTAATTGTAACACTATTGTCAAACTCATCTTTGTAAGATATAGAACTCAACGTACTGTTTGTAAGATTAATATAGTAACTCTTATCTTTAAAATGTGCAAGATAGTGATCTTTATCTATCTCTTTGGCATGTTTAATAAGAGAGAAAAAATCAAAATTTCCACTTATTTTTTTTATAATTGCCTGCTCCAGTTCCGGTTCGACAACTATGACCTTATGAGGAAGAATATAAACTTTTTTCTCTACAGGCGATTTGTATTCCCAAAGAGCATACTGTGGCTTTGCTGCTTTAACATGTCCTTGATATACGATAGTTTTATTTTGATCATCAACTATGCTTTGAGTGAAATTTGCTTCAAAATAGTTTATATTTGTTATTTGTGCTTGACCGGATGTAGCTAGAAGTGCTAAGAATAGTAACCTTTTCATCTCTCTCCTTTTGTTGGAAATTATATCTAATTATCCATTTATACTATTTATAATATTTAATGTGATAGAATAAAAGCAATTTCAATAATTACTATATAGTAAATTATATAGTAAAACTATAAGGTTGCAAATGCTACAAGCATTCATGGGTAAGGTATTTGGTACTGCAAATGACCGAGAATTAAAAAAATATACAAAAAAAGTTAACAAGATTAATGCGCTTGAAGAGCAATATGAAAAATTAAATGATGAAGAACTTCAGGCAGAGTTTGAAAAATTAAAAAGCAGTGTACAGAGTGGAGAAAAAAGCCTTGATGATGTGCTTTTTGACTCTTTTGCAATTACAAGAGAGGCTTCAAAACGTGTTTTAGGTATGCGTCACTTTGATGTACAGCTTATTGGTGGTATGGTCCTACATGAAGGGCGTATTGCAGAGATGAAAACGGGTGAGGGTAAAACACTGGTAGCTACATTGGCTATTACTCTAAACGCAATGACACAAAAAGGAGTTCATTTAGTTACTGTAAATGATTATCTAGCATCACGTGATGCAAATGAGATGTCTCCTTTATATAACTTTTTAGGTTACAGTGTTGGTGTGATTTTAGAAGATATGCATGACCCTGTAGAGAAAAAGGCTGCTTATGATGCAGATATTACTTATGGAACAAATAATGAATTTGGGTTTGATTACCTAAGAGACAATATGAGCTATTCTCGTGAGCAGATGGTGCAGCGTGGACATAACTTTGTTATTGTTGATGAAGTGGATTCTATCTTGATTGATGAAGCAAGGACACCGCTTATTATCTCCGGTCCGACAAACAGAAATATGCAGGATTATATCCGTGCAAATAATATTGCAATGCAGCTTGAAAAAGAGAAACATTTTACTGTGGATGAAAAAGACAAGATTATCCTTATAACAGAAGAGGGGATTACCAAAGCAGAGGAGCTATTTGGCGTTGAAAATCTCTATTCACCGGAAAATGCTTCTTTGCCGCATGCACTTGATCAGGCACTAAAAGCAAACTATCTCTTTGAAAAAGATGTTGATTATGTTGTAAATGACGGTGAAGTTGTAATTGTAGATGAGTTTACAGGGCGTTTAAGTGAAGGTAGACGATTTTCAGAAGGTCTACATCAGGCACTAGAGGCCAAAGAAGCTGTTGAAATTAAAGAAGAGACACAAACACTCGCTGACATTACATTCCAAAATTACTTTAGAATGTATGACAAGTTAGCCGGTATGACTGGTACTGCTGAGACTGAAGCAACAGAGTTCGCTCAAATCTATTCACTTGATGTTGTCTCTATTCCGACAAATATTCCAATTACCCGAAAAGATCTAAATGATCTAATCTATAAAACAGAATTTGAAAAATTTCAAGCAGCTATTGATACAATCAAAAAACTTTCTCAAACCGGACAACCGGTTCTTATTGGTACGGCTTCTATTGAAAAATCAGAAGCTTTACATGAACTACTAAAAAAAGAGAAAATTGCTCACACCGTGCTTAATGCAAAAAATCATGAGCAAGAGGGTGAGATTATCAAACATGCCGGAGCAAAAGGTGCTGTAACCATTGCTACAAATATGGCTGGACGTGGTGTTGACATCAAAGTGGATGATGAAGTCAAAGCTCTTGGCGGTCTTTATATTATCGGTACGGAAAGACATGAAAACAGACGTATCGATAATCAGTTGCGTGGACGTTCAGGTCGTCAAGGTGATCCTGGGACTACACAGTTCTATCTTTCATTAGAAGATAATCTACTCCGTATTTTTGGAAGTGATAAGATCAAATCCATTATGGAACGTCTTGGTGTCGAAGATGGCGAATACATAGAATCTAAAATGGTTACTCGTGCAGTTGAAAAAGCTCAGAAAAAAGTTGAGAATATGCACTATGAGGGGCGTAAGCAGATTGTTGAGTATGATGATGTGGCAAATGAGCAAAGAAAAATTGTCTATAAATTCAGAAATCAACTTTTAAGCAGTGAGTATGATATTGCTTCAAAGATAGATGAGATAAGAGCAGAGTGGTTGGCAAATATTTTTGCACTTTCTGATATTTATGAAGGTTCAGATGCTGAAGACTTCAATCTAGAAAAGTTAGCAGAACTTTTAAAAGAGCAAATTAATTTTGATATTGATATCGAGTCTTTACAAGGTTTGGAGTATGAAGAGCTTTTCAATAAAGTTTTAGAGATACTTAAAACTTCTTATGATGAAAAGATGAGTGTTATTGATGATGAAACACGAGAAGCAATAGAAAAAGAGTTCTACCTAAAAGAACTTGATAATGCATGGAGAGAACACCTGTATGCAATGGACAACATGAAAACCGGTATCCGTCTACGTGCATACAATCAAAAAGATCCTCTTGTAGAGTATAAAAAAGAGAGTTTTAATCTTTTTGGTGAACTTATTAATGATATTAAATTCAATACTATTAGAACACTTCATATTATTCAGTTTAAAGTTGAAACAGCAGAAGAAGAGGCAGCAAAACTTGCACAAAAACTTGAAGAAGAAAAACGTGCCCAAGAGGCACTAATACAGTTAAATCATCACGACAATATTGATATTGATGCTGAAGATGATTTACCAATTATTGAAAAAAAGATAGCAAGAAATGAACCATGTCCATGTGGCAGTGGAAAAAAATATAAACAATGTTGTGGTAAAAGTGGCCCTAAAAAAGGTGTGTTTGCCTCTTGAAACAATCAATAGTATCGTATCTTGTTAAGAGGTTTCTACGTTTCGACAAAGAACAGCCTTTTATCTTTATCTCGGCACTTCTTGCTTTTTTAGGGATAACTCTCGGTGTGATGGTTCTTTTGATAGCCATGGCACTGATGAACGGCTTTGATAAAGAGTTTAAAAATAAACTTACAATTATGAACTACCCATTAACAATACTTCCAAAATTCTATGGTGCGGTAAATGAAAACCTACTTATTGATTTGGAATCAAAATTTCCAAATTTGAAGTTTAGCCCATATGTTCAATCATCAGTAATGGCAAGAAGTGGAAGGTCCCTTGAAGGCGGTTATCTCTTTGGTGTCAATTTTGATGATGAAAAAAATGTAAACTCTGTACTGAAAAAAGCGATACAAAATCATCATTTTAAAAAATTTGATGTATTAATCGGTAAAAGTATGCAAGAGGAGTTTGATGTTTCCATCAATGACAAACTAATGTATATATTTACCAATGTTGAACCAGGAGGGCTTTCTGTTACTCCGAAGATAAAAAGATTCCGTGTCAAGTCTGTTTTTGATTCTGGTCTATCTGCTTATGACAAAGCATATTCATATACTACTCTTGCTTCTTTGCAAACAATTTTGCATATGTCCCAAAATGAGTATGATGGTATTCATGTCTACTCCAAAACTCCACGTGAAGATATTGAGCGTATTCAAAAGGCGCTACCGATAAGTGTCAGTATTAGAGGTTGGTGGGAAGATAATCTTAACTTTTTTGCAGCACTTGAGATGGAAAAAACATCTCTTTTTATAGTTTTAATGCTGATAATACTCATAGCTGCTATAAATATCATCTCATCTCTACTTATGACGGTGATGAATAGACGTGGTGAAATTGCTCTTTTACTATCACTGGGTGCTACGACTTTAGAGATAAAAAAAGTTTTTTTATATCTTGGAATTGTCATAGGTATTGGAGGGATTCTTGCTGGTACGCTCTTAGGAATGAGCGGTATCTGGATTTTAAGTAATTTTGATATTGTCTCTTTACCTAAAGATGTCTATCCTACTGCTACATTACCGTTAGACTTAAGTGTTACAGACTTTTTTATGATAATTTTTGGAGCATTTGTTATTGTCGTCGCATCTTCGTTTTATCCTGCTAAAAAAGCAAGCGAAGTAGATATACTGACTGTATTGAGAAATGAGTAACCTCTCTTAGTAAACTGTTTTGTTAACATCATCTACTGCTTTTTTTATAAGCTTGTAGGGGAGGGTAAGTGTCCTTTTTATGATATTAAGCGGTGCAACCACAATATCTTTTGCCAGCTGCGTTTGCACATCTGGGTTGCTTAGCTTTCCTGTCACTTTAAGAGTTGTCGATAGACTTTTACCATCAAAAATTATATATCCGACAAGTGGTATTTTAGATACATCACTGGCTAAATCAGTTTTTAGATTCAGAGTGAGATTGATTTTATCATTTGTAATGTCAGCAATCCCCTTTCCTATTATTTTCAACTCTTTTGATTGTATATAAAAGTCAGAAATATTGAACAGGCCATTGGTAGATGAAAATTGAAGATATCCATTTTGTACATAAAGACCATCTCTATTGTAATCAGGTAGCGAGAACGTCACCAAAGAAGGTACTGTATTGACGAATGCAAGAACGTTATTTAGCAGTTTATAATCAACTATGGTGGTATTACGCATAAAAAAGAGACCTCTATAGTTCTCAAATGTACCTTGAAGAGAAAAGTCCAATGTACCACCTTTAAATTTTGAAAATGCAAAAAACTGTTCCATAAACTTATCATTAAAATCTTTTCCATAGAGATAAAATCTACTGTTTTCAAGTTTAAAACCGGCTTGTCCTTTTTTATAGTTCAGTTGCGCAGTAACAATATTGTTAATATATTGCATATATATTTTATCAGAAATAATATATCTGTTTTTACTAAGATAAATATATGAATTTGTTGCATTAAGATATATCTTTGGTGATGTTGTGGATGAAGATGTATTAAGTCTATTGACTTTTTGTATATTCTTTACCAATTGTAAAACTTCATGTATATTGATACCGCAGTTTTTAGGTTTTATTGTAACTTTATCTGTGATTTTTACTTTAACCTTTTTATTTATATTGAGATATATTTTGCGATTTTTGTTGATTTTTCCTTTGATGTTGTAGTTATGGATATATGTGTTTTTATTCATAAGCAAAGCATATGGGTAGATAATAGATGCTTGAAATTGTGTATATGATTGTTTGCTGTTTTTATAAAAACTTACTTCACCGTTAGAAAAATTGAGTTGTTTTAAGATGTCGGAATTTTTTGAAATTCTATCTAACGAGAAGAGGTTAAGTTTCCATATATTTGCATCGGAATAAAAGACAGCATTGAGTTCTGGAGATTTTATAGTAATATTGTTTTCACTGAAAAATGCCTGTAATCGGATTTTTTTATTATCATAGAGCACTTTTTTTGTTTTTGGATTTTTAAGAACAAAATCATTTAGTCCAATGCTCACTTTATTAGAACCAAACATATGTTTTACATAGACTTTTGTATTGATATATTGTCCGATATCAACAGATATACGTTTTGATTTGATACTTTTTTCATCAACAGAAAGTTTTAGGTTTTTGATTTTATATTTTGAACCGTTCATGGTAATATAGATATTGCTTGCTGCGTTTATAAAAAGAGTTTTGTCGTATTTTATTTTAAAATGAGCATCTGTTTGGTTGAGTCCCAAACCTCCATACTGAAGTTTATAGAGATCTAAATCCAAATTCAAAAGATGCTCTTTAATGTTTATTTTCCCATTTACATATGCTTGTGCAATACTCTCCATACTTATCATAACGGGAGGAAGTTTTATAACAGAGTCTCTAATATCGTAAGGCATGGTAAATGTATTGAGTATAATACTTTGTTTGTTATATTTCCATTTTGATTTACTGATTTGTAAAAGTTTCTTATCTGTTGAGAGGCTGTAGTGCGCTTCAAGAGGTTGTGCCGTTCTGTCAAGCACTAGATTTTTGTATTTAATACTATTGACTTGAAAATTGATTTTTCCCAACTCTTTTTTTGCATTATAGGTTGCAGAGATGTTTGTATCAAGAATATTTTGATATTTTGCTTGCATCTTATCTATGATAATATCACTGTTGTCAAGATGAATATGGGCATTAAATAGATCTAAATTAAGTCCAATATAGTCAATATTTGCTTGTTTTAAAGAGAAATCTCCATTGACATTAACATCAATTGTCCGTAAGTCTACACTAAGATGTAGTTGTGTATCTATCAGCCCACTGTTTTGTTTAAAAGGCAGTTTTATCTTATAAACAGAAAGAAGGTACAAAATATCATCATTTACCATACCATCAAGCATAAGGTACAGATCTAAGCGTTCATGTTCTTTAGTAAAATCAATTTTCAACCAACTCTTTTTAAGGTAAGTGTTATATGTATATGCCTGCATAGGCTTAATATATAAAATTCCATTTTTAAACTCCAACTCTGTTTTGCGTGAGTCTATTGTTGCTAGTTTTGGATTATATTTATATTTTAAAGAGTAAACCACTGCGTTTAGATGAATATTTTTATAAGCACTTTTAATGTCGTTAAAATCAATTTTGCCATTAAAAGTGTTGATTTTTACATTTTTTGCTTTTATTGCATCATTAGCCCAATATTTTACATCTCTATTAAATGGTACAAGATCCAATATATTTTTAATATGGTTAATTTTATTGTGTGAAATTACTTTATAATATAAATTCTCTGCGTTGGAAGATGTGTATAGAGTTAAATTAGCATCATTATTAGTGAGAATATTTAATTTTGCATATTGGCTTGCATTTTCAAAATCTATAATAACAATCCCATTTATAGTAGTTTTATATTGGGTGGTATTAAGCTCCTCAATCTTTATGCATAAATCTTTATTTTTTATAGATAGTGTAGCCTTGGCATGAATATCATCTTTAAAGCTGAAACTGAAACTACCTTTTTTGTTTGAAGAGTAGTTAAATCTTCCTACAAAATCACCCGCGCTTATATGGCTTATTGCAATAGTGTCAATAAAAGGGGTTACTTTTGGAACTATCTTAAGATAATTATTTAACTGCTGAAGTGTCAGATTTTGTTTAGACTTTGTTTGTTGTTCTATTTTAACTTCATCAACAACAAAATAAAGTTTTTTGTCAAATTTAACAAATGCATTTTTGAGATGCAGATTTGATATATGCAGATTATCAAGATATAATCCATTACTTAAAAGTAGAAAAAGAAAAATTAAAAAGAGAATTATGAAAGAAAAAAAACTCACAATTGCAAGATATGTTTTTGAAATAACTTTAATAATAATTTTATCAGTCATGTACTACCTAAACCAGCCAATTCAAACCGCTAAAATACTCTATATACCAAAGGGTTCTATAAATAAGATTATAACACAATTGCAACAAAATCATTACGATGTTATGAAATTAGATTCATATATTTTAAGGCTGATTGGATCTCCTCAAAATGGATGGATAGATCTAAAAAGCAATAAAAATACAAAAGCTGATTTTTTATACAAATTGACCACCTCTAAAGCTGCACTACAAAAAGTAACACTTATTCCGGGAGAAACCACGCATGTATTTTTGAATGAGTTGGCAACAAAGCTCAATCTAAACGCAGCAAAACTTTTAAAAGAGTATAAACAGCAAGCACCTTTGTCTGAGGGTGTTTTGGTTCCGGAGACCTATCAAATTCCTGTTGGGATAGATGAACATATGATTGTTAAACTTCTTCTACGACTCTCTTTGTACAGAACGAAACAACTTTCATATAAAATATTTGGTACATATAATGAAAAGAGATGGTTTCATTATGTAGCAGTAGCTTCCATAATTCAAAAAGAGTCGGCCAATAATGATGAAATGCCAATAGTCAGTTCCGTAATATACAATCGTATCCGGAAAGGAATGTTGTTGCAAATGGATGGAACACTAAATTATGGCAAGTATTCTCATACTAAAATCACGGCAAAGCGTATTAGAGAAGATATGAGTATATATAACACATATAAGCATAAAGGAGTGCCAAAAACACCTGTATGTACAGTAAGCTTTGAAGCGATAAAAGCAGCGATATTCCCAGCTAAAACGGAGTATTTATACTTTGTTAAGTCAAAATCCGGAGCACATAAATTTGCGTGTAACTATTCTACACATTTAGCCAACATAAGGCATGCTACCAAATGAAACACATTTAAAATATCTTTAAATCTTTTACAGAGCATTGCGTAAATTATATATCTTAGTGTTATTATTAAGTTTGAAAAATCCATGAAGTTTAACTGTCATGAGATTAAAATTATTCATGAGGACACACAATGTCAAAAATTATTTGGTCTAAAATTGATGAAGCTCCGGCTTTAGCAACTTATTCATTATTACCAATTGTTCAAGCTTTTACAAAAGCTGGTGGTGTAGATGTAGTTACTAGTGATATTTCACTAGCAGGTAGAGTTCTTGCTGCAATGGGTCTTGCTGAAGACGAATTATCAAAATTAGGTGAAGTTGTTTTACAACCAGAAGGAAATATTATCAAACTTCCAAATATTTCTGCTTCTATTGGACAACTTAAAGAGTGTATCGCAGAGCTTCAAGGTCAAGGCTTTGACATTCCGGATTTTCCTGAAAACCCTGCAAATGCTGAAGAAGAAGCTGTTCGTGCAAAATACAACACATGTTTAGGTTCTGCAGTTAATCCAGTTCTACGTGAGGGTAACTCAGACAGACGTGCTGCTGCAGCTGTTAAAAAATATGCACAAAAACATCCACATAGATTGAAGCCATTTTCTGAAAATTCTAAAGCGTATGTCGCACATATGGAAGGTGATGGTGATTTCTATGGTAATGAAAAATCAGTTACTATGGACAAGGGACAAAAAGTCACTATCGCTTTAAACGGTAAAGAGTTAGCGACTATTGATGCACTCGACAAAGAGATTTTAGACGGTACATTTATGTCAGCTAAAAAACTTCGTGCATTTATCCAAAAAACTATTGATGATGCAAAAGCAAACGATGTTTTATGGTCAATTCACCTTAAAGCAACTATGATGAAGATCTCAGATCCGATTATGTTTGGTCATGCTCTTGAAGTATTCTTTAAAGATGTGTTTGAAAAATATGCTGAAGATTTTGCAAAATTAGGTGTAAACTCAAGACTTGGTATCTCTGATATTGAGAAAAAAATTGCTGGTTATGAAAAAGAGGCTGAAATTTTAGCTGCGTTTAAAGCTGTTGTAGAGGCTGACTCTCCAAAAATCGCAATGGTTGATTCTGATAAAGGGACTACAAACTTCAATGCTTCAAATGATGTAATTATTGATGCTTCTATGCCTGTTGTTGTTCGTGAAGGTGGTAAACAATGGGATAGAAACGGTGATGCAGTAGAGTGTGTTGCTGTTATTCCTGATTCAACTTATGCAATGTTCCATCAAGAGATGGTAGCTGATTGTGTAAAAAATGGTCAATATGATGTTAGAACTATGGGTAACGTTGCAAATGTCGGTCTTATGGCGCAAAAAGCTGAAGAGTATGGTTCTCATCCAACAACTTTTGAAATGGCTGAAGATGGTAAGGTAACTGTTACAGCTGAAGATGGCACAGAACTTATGAGCTTTGATGTTGAAAAAGGTGATATCTGGAGAATGTCTCGTGCTAAAGATATTCCAATTAAAGACTGGGTTCGTTTAGCAGTTGAAAGAGCTCGTCTTACTGGTAATCCTGCAATTTTCTGGCTAGATGAAAATCGTGCTCACGATGCAGAGATGATTAAAAAAGTAAATGAGTACCTAAAAGATCATGATACATCTGGTTTAGATATTCAAACTATGGACGTTGCTTCTGCTACTCGTTACACAAATGCACGTGTACGTGAAGGTAAAAATACAATTTCTGTAACAGGGAATGTTCTTCGTGATCACTTAACTGATATGTACCCAATTTTAGAACTTGGAACATCTGCAAAAATGCTTTCAATTGTTCCATTGTTAGCTGGTGGTGGTCTGTTTGAAACTGGTGCCGGTGGATCTGCTCCTAAGCACGTAGATCAATTCTTAGAGTGTGGTCACCTTAGATGGGATTCTCTTGGTGAGTTCTTAGCACTTGCTGAATCATTAAGATATATTGAGCAAAAACATCCAGATGCTAATCTTAAAGCTGTTGTTGAGGCACTAGATAAAGCAAATGAAGGTTATCTTGATAACGATAAAGCACCTTCAAGAAAATGTGGTGAGCCAGACAACAAAGCTTCTCACTTCTATGTTGCACAATACTGGGCAGAAGCACTTGCTGATTCTGACAATTCAGAGTTAGCTGCTAAATTTGCTCCTGTTGCTGCGGCACTTAAAGAGAATGAAGCAAAAATTCTTGAAGAGTTACTTGCAATGGAAGGTAAAGCTCAAGATATCGGTGGTTACTACCGTCCAGATGATGCAAAGGCAGAAGCTGCTATGCGTCCATCTGCAACTTTAAATTCAATTATAGACGCGATATAAGTTACAGAATTTTTGTGCCATTTTTATGGCACAAAAATCGTCTTTTCTATGGAACTTATTTTTAGTTTTATAGAAAAGATGAATTTGTTTCATCTATAATTATGACATTGAGTATACTTAAATGCTGTGTGTTCGCACATATTGTTTAAGTGTATCTTGATCAATGTCATAGTAATTAATATTAAGGAGCATGAATGAGTCAAGGAAAAAGAGTTGGTATTGTTGGAGCTGGTAATGTTGGTGCTACAGTAGCTTATTCTCTTGCAATGCAGGGATCATGTCATGAGATTATTCTTCGTGATAACAAGATTGATGTTGCAAAAGGAAAAGCGTTAGACATGTCACAGGCAGCTTCTGCTGTTAGAAGCCATACGGTAGTTTCAGTTGCAGAGGATATGTCAGATTTGGTAGATTGTGATGTTGTCGTTATTACTGCAGGAAGTCCGAGATTACCAGGAATGAGCCGTGATGATTTATTGATGATTAACGCGAAAATCACTAAAGAGGTTGTTGAAGGTGTTGCAAAGTACTCTCCTCAAGCAATTATAATTATGGTTTCTAATCCTTTAGATGCTATGACGTATGTTGCACTTAAAGAGAGTGGTTTTGATAGAAGTCGTGTTATCGGTATGGCTGGCATATTAGACTCTTCACGTATGGCTGCGTTTATTCAAGAAAAACTTGGATATGGTGGAGGTCAAATTCGTGCTTCTGTTATGGGCGGTCATGGTGATGATATGGTGCCTCTTCCACGTTACTCAACTGTTGCAGGTGTTCCTTTAAGTGATGTGTTGACTCAAAATGAAATCGATGAAATCGTTGATCGCACTCGTCACGGTGGGGCTGAGATCGTTGGCTATCTTAAAACTGGTTCTGCTTATTATGCTCCTGCAAAATCTGCAGCTATTATGGTTGATGCAATTTTGAAAGATACAAAGCAGATTCACCCATGTGCAGTTTGCCTTGAAGGTGAGTATGGTTACAGTGATGTTGTTTCGGGTGTTCCTGTAATGCTTGGTGCAAAAGGTGCTGAAAAAATTATAGAAGTTACTTTAGACGATAAAGAAGCTAAAATGTTTGACCAATCTTGCCAGTCAGTAAACGGTCTTATTAATACATTAAAATCAAATAATTTTTTCGAAGGAGAATAGGTTAATGCAAACTCGTATTGAAAAAGATACAATGGGAGAAATTGAAGTCCCTCTAGATGCTTATTGGGCTGCACAAACTCAAAGAAGTATACAAAACTTTAAAATTGGTGAAGAGAAAATGCCATATGAAATAACAAGAGCATTTTCTTATTTGAAAAAAGCGGTTGCACTTGTTAATAAAGATCTTGGAAAACTAGACGCAGCAAAAGCTGATGCAATTGCTCAAGCAGCTGATGATATGCTTGCTGGTAAACTTGATGGAAACTATCCACTTGTTGTTTGGCAAACAGGTTCAGGTACTCAGTCAAATATGAAC
>CAZCMR010000044.1:0-14057 GCA_964499805.1 uncultured Sulfurimonas sp. | reverse complement strand
ATATTCTTGCAAATGTAGGTGCAATAATAGCAGCAACACCGGCAGCTTTAAGTGCTATTGGTGCATGTTCACGAGAACTACCGCATCCAAAGTTTTCATCAGCCACTATTACATCACCTGGAGTCATTTTGTTTACAAATTCCGGATCAGCATCTTCCATAACATGCTTCGCAAGTTCTTCTGGTACCGATGTATTGAGGTATCTTGCAGCAATAATTAAATCTGTATCAATATCTTTACCGAACTTCCAAACTTTTCCATTTATGTTTGCTTTTTGCATCTAAAATCCTAATGTTTTACTAAATAATTTTGCGATTATATCTAAAATGTCGTTTGAAGTTAATTAAAGAGAAGAATTATCTTGGACGGGAGCATTGATATTAAAAAGTATCAATGCTGTTTATGGTAGTTTTTTATCGCTTGAGATTATTTGTAGTTTGTAGCATCTCATCACTTGTTGTGATGATTTTTGAGTTGGCATCATAAGCACGCTGCCCGGTTATGAGGTCGGTGAGCTCTACTACAAGTTCCACATTACTCAGCTCTACAAAACCCTGCCTAAGAGTACCAAGACCGTCAATACCCGGAACACCTTCCACAGGCTGACCAGAACTATCTGTCTCTAGGTAGAGATTGTCTCCCATTGAGTGAAGCCCTGCAGGATTGATAAAGTTTGTTGTCTGGATCTGTCCTATCTGTGTCGCCTGCGTTTGACCGGGTTGTACAACCGTTACTGTACCGTCTGTTCCCACTGTCACGTTTGTTGCATCAGGCGGAATAACTATTTGAGGGATAAGCGTATAGCCGTCACTGTTTACAACTACACCGTCTTGATCGATTTTAAAAGCACCGTTTTTAGAATAAACTTCTGTACCGTCAGGAAGCTCCATCTTAAAAAAACCTCTTCCCGTAATTGCCAAATCAAGCTGATTGTCAGTCTGTTTAAGTGAACCTTCTGAAAATATCTTGTTAATCGCTGTAGGACGGGAACCCAAACCTACCTCAATACCGGTCGGACTTTTTGTCGTGTCACTTGTAGAAGTTCCTGCGTACTCCATTACATGATACATCAGGTCTGCAAACTCTGCACGTGATTTTTTAAATCCTATGGTATTAACATTGGCAATATTATTTGCTGTAGTATCGATCTGTGTCTGCATACCGAGCATTCCGGTAGACGCAGTATAAAGTGATTGCATCATAATCTAAGTTCTCCTTATGCTTTTCTTGCAATTTTTTCAATTGCATCTCTGTTCATGTCATTCATCTGTGTATCCATCGCCTTTTGATACATCCCGACAAGTCTGTTTGTCTCAATAAGTTGAGTCATCATCTTCACTGCGTTTACATTACTCTTTTCAACAAAACCCTGTGCGATTGCGCCACTCTCTTCTACAGGTTTTAGTGCATTTATATCATCAAACTTATAGAGATTGTCGCCCTCTTTTTTGAGTAGTTTGATATTTTCAGGTTGCAGTACCATCAATTTTTTATTGAGTGTCAGCTTCACACCGCCGGGTATATTCGTACTGATTTGTCCGTTTTTATCAATACTGATAACACTGTCAACATTTGAAAAGCCAATGCTCTGCTTAGAATTAAAATAATCACTAGGAAGCACTTCATATCCTTGCTTATTTACCAAAGTCCCCTCATCATTTAGGGAAAAGGAGCCATCACGAGTCAAACGAATACCTTCAGGAGTCTTCACAGCGAAAAAAAGTCCCTCCCTCGAGAGAGCTACATCTAGAGAGTTGGAAGTTTTTTGCAGACTTCCAACCGAGAAGTCTGTATATTTATCAACGATTTGAGGCACTCTTGCCATTGTTCTGTTTATAAACGCAGCACCCTCTCTCGTGTTGTTTTCATGTGGCAGTTCATCTCTTGCCTCTTTATAGAGTCTCATAAAGTCACCGACTATGACATTATCCTGTTTAAAAGCTGCCGTATTCACATTCGCCAGATTATTTGCAATCATATCAAGTCTGTTAAATTGTGTAACCATACCAGCAGCTGCACTGTAATACCCTGTTTGCATCTATTTTTTTCCTCTTTTTAGAGTTATTAAGCAACTCTCAGCAAAGAGTGTTCCAAAATAATTTCTCTCAAAAAAAAGAGTAATAAAAAGTGCCCTTTAAGATAATTTGGGTATAATCCACCTTTTAAAAACCTTAAAACAAATATGGAGCATACTCCGAATGACAGCAAAAGAACTCAACAAGGCTTTAGAGACCTTTTTTGAAGAGCATAAGTCTAAAGACTGCATTACCTACGAATCAATAGTCCAACTATTTGAAAAGCAACCGACAACAGCTCAATCAAAAAATGTTTTTAAACTACTGCAAAAGCATAAAAAATGTGTCTACACATCAAGTGAACACGCAAAACGTCTCAACGACCAAGAGGCAGAAGCACGTCGTAATGCACAAAGAAAAATGCTTGAAGACAATGAAACAGATAAATTTGACATTTTAAAAGAGCACGAACTTCTTGAGTGGTCACGTTCTGACTCCCCTGTTCGTATGTATCTACGTGAAATGGGACAGATTCCACTTCTTACAAAAGAAGAAGAGATAGAAATATCGAAAAAAATCGAAGCCGGTGAGAGTATCATCATCGATGCTATCTGTTCTGTTCCATATCTTATAGACTTTATTCTTGATTATAAAGAACCTCTTATTAACCGTGAAAGACGTGTAAAAGAGCTTTTTAAAAGTTTTGAAGATGAGAAAGATGACAGTGACGACAATGATAGCGATGATGATGGAGACAAACAAGAAAAAAGTCTCTCTGCAAAAGACAAAAGTAGAGTAGATAAAGTCTCAACAAGCTTTAAAGCATTAGAAAAAGCAAAAAAAGACTGGGTCAAAGCAAGTGAAAAATGTCCTGACAATGTAGATAAAGAGTTAAATGAAGAAGTTATCCAATACTACATGACTATGACATACAAAAAAGCAGTTTTAAAAGAGAAACTTCTTGACCTTGGTCCTACTTCAAAACTTATCAACGAACTTGTAAAAGCGATGGAGACTGCACTAAAAAGTGATGAAGGGTATGACAAAGAGTTAAAAAGACTTGAGTATAAACTTCCACTTTTCAATGCTACACTCAAAGCAAACCATAAAATTCTTGTTGAAAAGATTCAAGACCTGACAAAAGAAGACATTGCAAACATGGTTCCAGAAGCGACTATGGTTTCCACATATATGGAGATTAAAAAACTTGTTCAGACAAAAGAGGCATCTAAAAACTCTTTTGACATGGAACCTGAAAAACTTGCAGATATCTTAGAGCAGATAAAACGTGGTAAAAATATCTCAGAGATCTCAAAAACAAGAATGGCAAAATCAAACTTACGTCTTGTTGTCTCTATTGCTAAACGTTATACAAACCGTGGACTTCCATTCCTTGATCTTATTCAAGAAGGAAATATCGGTCTTATGAAAGCTGTTGATAAGTTCGAGTATCAAAAAGGGTATAAATTTTCAACATACGCTACATGGTGGATTCGTCAGGCAATTTCACGTGCTATAGCAGACCAAGCCAGAACGATTCGTATTCCGATTCATATGATTGAGACGATCAACCGTATCAATAAAATCATGCGTAAACACCTCCAAGAGCATGGTAAAGAGCCGGATGTTGATACAATTGCAAAAGAGGTTGGGCTCTCAGTGGAAAAAGTGAAGAACGTTATCAAAATCACAAAAGAGCCTATCTCTCTTGAGGCACCTATCGGTAGTGAAGATGATGGCCGTTTTGGAGACTTTATTGAAGATAAGACATCTATCAGTCCATCTGATGCGATCCTCAAAGATGATTTAAGAATTCAAATTGAACAGGTTCTTGAACAACTTAACGAAAGAGAAAAAGCTGTTATTAAACTTCGTTTTGGAATTATGGATGATGAGAGTGACAGAACGCTTGAAGAGATCGGAAAAGAGCTAAGCGTTACACGTGAACGTGTACGTCAAATCGAATCATCTGCTATTAAAAAATTAAAACACCCTAAAGTTGGACGTAGACTCAAAAACTACATAGAAGAGTAAAACCAATATGACATTTGAGCAGAAGTGGTTAGAGTATGATTACAATCCTTTTATTCTTTTTAACACAAAAGGGAAAATCACCTCTCTAAACGCAGAAGCTCAATTTCTTTTGGGTTATACCACTGCAAATGAGCTTTTTGAGCTAGCCAAGACTCATGCAAGCATTAACTTCGGCTTTAAAACCACCTTTTTACAACTGAGTTATGGGAGATATGCCTTTTTCGGTCTAACAGTCGGTTATGATAACGAAGATGAAATCGGCTTAAAACTTTATCAAGCACCATCATACAAACTCACAACAAAAAAACCTGAAGGTGAGTTGGTCAATATCTACAGTATCGTTGACTTGTGTATCGCTTCAAACTCTATCAACTCAAATGTTAAATTTGAAAAAGAGTATGACCCGACTATACCTGATGTCATTATAGACTCTAACAATCTCATCAAACTACTTAACAAAATCTATTTGGTATATAAAGCAGATAACATTATGATCAAAACAAAAGTATTTTATAGAGTGGGAGAGCATATAAAGTTTGATGGAAAAAAATACAGTCTTTTTTCGATTGAAATTTCTTCACAAGAGCTAAAACAGGGAAAACTCTCTGAAATAAAACTCTTTGCACAAGAGCAGGACCTCTACATTGAAACAAATAAAGGTATAACTATAAATATACCGATGATCACTTCTTAAGCAATCACCTCTTTAGAAATAACACTTCCTATAACAATACCGACCGTTAAAGCAGGCAGATAGTACCACAAACTCAAGAGTTCATTATTTTTAAGTGCTATAAAACCAAGAACTAAAAAAAGATACGGAACAAGTCTAAACGCAGAGATACTTCCTCGTGCCCCATACTTTGCGCTATTGAGACTAAAAGTCTTTATTTTTGCTTTTTCCTCTTTTACAATGCTTTTAAGATCAAGTTCTTCAAAAGGAGCGTCATTGATCTCTTCATCACTGTAGAGTTCATGCGGATCTTCAATCGTATCTAAAATATCCCGTTTATCCTCATAGTTTCCACTCTCAACTTGAGAATGTACCATTCTTTTATAAGCATACGAAGATCCCATTATAATAAAAAACGCACTTAAAAATCCGACTTGTGTATTGATAAACGCAACGTATGAGATAAAGTAAGTTGCCAAAATAACAATTTCGGTAACGAGTAAAATGCTAATAGCTTTTTTCACCATAATCCTCGTCATCATCTTTTTCATCCAACTCTTTTTTAACAGCATAACGAGGCTCTTTTGCAAGTTCTTCAAATACTTTATACTGTTTAGAGTATGCTTTGTAAACATTTAAAATTGCCGCGGCAATTCCAATAAAGACACCAACCCATAAAAGCCATCCGATACCTGTCAAGTTTTTCAACAACCAGCCAAGCCCTACTCCGATAAGTACAGCAACAACCATGGAGATACCAAGAGAGAGGCTGTCCGCTGCTTCTATGATAGGCTTTACTCGAGGTTTACGCTCTTCTTGGTTGTCATCTTGTTCGTTTGATGTATTAGCCATTTGTAATCTCTTTAAAAACTCTCTTGCTTGCATTGATCGTATCTTCTATCATCTCATCTGTTACAGCAGTTGAAATAAATCCTGTCTCGTACAAAGAACAGGCAAAATAGAAACCTTCACTCAGCATACCCGCATGAAATTTTGCAAAGAGCTCTGCATCTGTTTTTGTAGCATCATTAAAGTTCTTTACCTCATTTTCATTAAAGAAAAAACCAAACATTGAACCTCTTGTATCTGTCTGCATCGTAATGCCATACTCCGCAGCAGCCTCTTTCATTCCTTCAACAAGTCTCGTTGCTCTTGCGTTTAATACAGCTATGACTCTTGCATTGTTTTTCAGTTTTGTAAGTGCTGCATGACCTGCAGCCATTGCAACAGGATTTCCGCTCAGTGTCCCCGCTTGATAAACAGGACCGTCTGGAGAGAGCATGTTCATAATCTCAGCACGTGCACCAAAAGCACCCACCGGCATACCGCCTCCGATTACTTTTCCAAGTGTCACTATGTCAGGTTTTACACCCGTAATAGACTCTGCTCCGTTTACAGTAGCACGAAATCCGCTCATCACTTCATCAAAAATAAGAAGCGTACCATGTGTATCACAAAGCTCACGCAACTCATGCAGAAACTCTTTATCTGCAGGAACAAGTCCCATATTCCCCGCGATTGGTTCGATAATCACACAGGCGATATTATCTGAATCTGCAAAACATTTTTTGACACTCTCGATATTGTTATACTCAGCTAAAAGTGTGTGCTTTGTAAAATCAGCCGGTACTCCGGGACTCGAGGGGTTACCAAAAGTAGCAGCACCGCTTCCAGCTTCCACTAAAAGTGCATCGGAGTGACCATGGTAGCATCCGGTAAACTTGACGATATCATCACGTTCTGTATAACCGCGAGCCAGACGAATAGCACTCATAACCGCTTCTGTTCCACTGCTTACAAAACGTACTTTGTCAATCGAGTCAAAAAAGTTCACGACAAGTTTGGCAAGTTCTGTCTCTGAGAGTGTCGGTGCTCCAAAGCTCAGACCATGTTTTACAGCTTCTATAACAGCTGCTTCAATAGTCTCATCACGGTGACCAAAGAGGAGTGGTCCCCAACTTTGAACATAATCTACATATCTATTACCATCAACATCTGTAAGATAAGCGCCCTTGCCTTCAGTGATAAAAATAGGAGTTCCCCCGACACTTTTAAATGCTCTAACTGGAGAATCAACACCACCAGGAATTAAACTTTGCGCCTCTTGAAATGCTTCTTTTGATACTTGTGTATTCATCTATGACCTTACTTAGTATAATATTTCTCTTATTATATCGAAGTAGTATTAATATTGATTTGATATAATGAGAGAAACATTTAATTGGATAGTGATTGAACAGATCTAAATTTGCCCTCTTTGTTGCTTTATTGATACATCTGCTTTTGTTTCTTCTTATTTGGATACTTATCAATATGTCACCCCAAGTCCATAAAAAAATAAAAGACAGAGAAAAAAGAATTAAAATCTCTCTCAAAGAGATGCCTCAACAAAAAAAAGTAAAAACAAGCGGTGATACAAAAAAAAGAATCAAACCACCTAAAATTGCCCCACCTATGCCAAAAGGTTCGCAGCTTAAAAAGATTGTACAGCCTAAAAAAGTAAAATATGAACCAGCAAAACCAAAGAAAAAACCAAAACTCAATAAAACTAAAACCATAAAAAAACCAGTAGAGGTTCCAAAGCCAAAAATTGAGCCGCTTCCTCCAAAAAAACCATATATTCCTTATGTAAACAATGAAGTGAACATTACAAAAAAAGTAAAGAAAAAAGTGGCAACAAAAACAGAAGAAGAGCTCTCTTGGCTCTACGAAGACAGATCAGATGAAGAGCAGAAAGAGACAAAAAAACAAGCCAGAAACAACAGTAGTATTTCTCAAGATATCAAAGAGTTATATGGTGATACATTTGGAACATTAACACCTGGACAACAAAAATATATACTCGATAATCAAGAGATTATGAGAAGAATAACCCAAGAGGTTTTAAACCGTGTTGCACGGGTAAATTTACCTAGAAATCTCAATGTCAACAGAAGTAATGTCATAGAGTTCAAACTCCATCCAAATGGAGATATGTCAGATTTTAGATTTATCTCAAAAAGTGGTTACTACATACTTGATGACACTACAAAAGAGACCATTGAGTACGCATACAGCCGATATCCAAGACCAAAAGAGACAACGCTCATACGCTACAATGTATTTTATAATCTTGCACGTTATTAATAACTTGATCATAACTCAGCCGATTTTTTAAAAGCAATTTTTCTTAAATAAAAACAAGGTATAATGACTACATTACAAAATATCATCTAAAAGGTTGATTTCTAATGGTAGTAAAAACTTTTTCTTCTCTCTTTGCTGTAACTCTGTTGCTCTTTAGTGCTTGTTCTGAAAACAAGACACAAAGTCCCAAAAAAGAGTTGCCTCCACTCAAGGTTAACACTATAACAATTCAAGAACAAAATGTTCCTATCTGGACTCGTTTTACAGGAAAGACACGATCTAGTTCTCATCAAGAAGTGCGTGCGAGAGTCTCAGGAGTGCTTGAAAAAGTATACTTTAAAGATGGGCAAAGCGTTAAAAAGGGACAAAAACTTTTTAAAATAGAGCAAGACCCATACATTGCAGCACTTAATTCTGCAAAAGCACAAAAAGCTCAAGATGAAGCAGCTCTTGCTTTGGCAAAAGCTGATGTTGCCCGTTATACTCCACTTGTGAAAGAGGGGCTTGCACCTCGGGCGACACTTGAGCAGTATCAAGCGAAGCTTGCATCTCTCAGGGCTGCCATTGAAGGTGACAGAGCAAAGATAAGAGAAGCAAAAATAAAGCTTAATTACACCATCATTCGTGCGCCTATTTCAGGGAAAGTGAGTACAAGAATAGTTGATGAAGGGAACCTTGTAGGACAAGGAGAGTCTACTCTATTGACTACAATTATGCGTATTAACCCTATTTATGCATATTTCTCTCCTTCACAAAATGATGTAAGAGTAATGCAAAAGTATAGAAATAAGAAAAATCCCGATGCTTTTATAGAAATTGAGAGTTCTTTGGAAGATATCAGGCTTGATGGCTATGTTGACTTTTCAGATAATATTGTAGATCCTCTTACTTCAACGATTACCATGAGAGCAACTATGGACAACCCAGAAGGAAAAGTACTTCCCGGTACTTTTGTTTATGTCAATGTATTTATCACAGACAAACATAAATTTAAAATGATTCCACCAGAAGTTATTTTTAATGATCAATTAGGAAAGTATGTCTATATCTTGGATCAAAACTCTACAATCAAAAGAGCTGACATTGTAACAGGGTATGCTACTCGTTACTATGTGAGTATTAAAAAAGGACTTAAAGACGGAGATCGGCTTATAGTTTCTGCATTAATGAAACTAAAACCAGGCAGAAAAGTTACTGCTACTGATGTAACAAAAGAGCAAGGAATAGATGCAATTTTAGAAAAAAATGATCTTATTCCAAAAAAGAGATAAAAAATGTTTTCAGTAACTTTTATCAAGCGTCCAATCTTAGCTATTGTCATCGCACTTATTATTATTATCGCGGGTCTTGTATCTTTAGGTCTGTTACCTATTTCTGAATATCCCGATGTTGCTCCTCCTACAGTAAAAGTAAGTGCAACATATACAGGTGCAAATGCTTATGTTGTTGAAGATACCGTCACGCGTGTTCTTGAAGACAAACTCAACGGCATCAAGGGTGTAATGTATATGGACTCCTCTTCCACTTCAAGCGGACGTTCAGATATCAATGTATATTTTCAACCAGGGTATGACATAGATATCGGTGCAGTTGATGTACAAAACAAAGTAGCAACCGCTACAGCATCACTTCCTCCTGAAGTTGTCGCACAGGGTGTCATAGTTGACAAGCAAAGTCCTTCTATCGTATGTCTTATTACAATCACGGGTGATAAACGCTACGATGCTGCGTTTTTGTCTAACTTTGTAAATCTTAATGTTCTTGATGAAATTAAGCGTATTCCGGGTGTTGGTAAAGCTGAAAATATGGGAGAAATAAAGTATTCTATCCGTGCTTGGCTCAATCCCGACAAAATCAAAGCTCTTGGTCTTACACCAATGGATGTTGTCAATGCAATCAAAAGTCAAAATAAGCAGGCTTCCATTGGTAAAATCGGTGGGATGCCTAGTTATGACAATCAAAAGCAAGAATTCACCCTTACAACAGAAGGCCGGCTCTCGGATGTCAAAGAGTTCAAAAATATTGTTCTTAAACATAAAGAGGATGGTTCGCTTGTCTACTTAAGTGACGTCTCACGAGTAATCCTCGGTAGTGAAAGTTATGACTGGAATGCCATTTCAGCTAAAAAACCAGCTGGGCTCATAGGTGTTTATCAACTCGGTGATGCCAATGCCTTAGAGATTCGTAAAAAAGTTCAAGAGACTATGGAACGTCTGCAGAGACGTTTTCCAGATGGTGTCACGTGGAGCGTACCGTATGATACAACTAAATATGTAAAAGTAGCTATTGACAATGTTGTTACCAACCTTTTTATGGCGGTAGGACTTGTAATTCTTATTATTTTTATCTTTTTAGGTTCATGGAGACCTACAGTCATTGCTTCTGTTGCCATTCCTGTCTCACTTATCGGTACTTTCGCCATTATGTACACGGCACATGGATTTTCCATTAACTTCTTAACACTTTTTGGACTCATTTTAGCTATTGGGATTGTTGTTGATGATGTTATCCTAGTTGTTGAGAATGTTGAGGTTCTACTAGAGAAAGAACCAGATCTGACAGTGCCACAGGTTGTTAAGAAATCTATGATCGAGCTTATCGGTCCCATCATTTCTACGACTCTGGTTTTAGTTGCCGTTTTTGTACCTGTCTCAATGCTTCCGGGTATTACAGGTTCCCTGTATCAGCAGTTTGCTCTTACCATATCTTTTGCTGTTATGATATCTTCTCTTAATGCACTGACACTCTCCCCTGCACTGAGTTCAATTATCATCAAACGCAGAAAAAAAGGAGAAAATAAATTTATATTTTTTCAAAAATTCGATACAGTTTTTGATTTCATCACAGAAAAGTACACAGCAACTATTACTTTCTTTGTCAAAATCCGCTACATTATGCTTGCACTTATTGTTGGGATTTTTTATCTGACATACTATCTTTTTACAATTATTCCAACAGGATTTGTACCTTCAGAAGATAAAGGTGTCTGTATCGTCTCTGTCAATCTTAAACCAGGGACTTCCCTTTCACAGACAACAAAGTTAAGAAAAGAGGTAGAAAAACGTCTCTATACAATTCCTGAAATTCAAAATGTCGTTATTATTGATGGATACAATATCGTGACATCATCTCTAGACAGTTCATCTGTGGCAATGTTCGTTTCATTTAAAGACTGGAAAGAGAGAACAAAACCGGATCAAAGTGTGGATGCTGTCATTCGTAAAATACGTCAGATAACAGCAAATATAGGTGATGCCAATATCGCTGCGTTTAACCTGCCGGGAATTCCTGGGATTGGTGCTGTGGGCGGATTTGATTTTAGACTGCAGGATTATCTCTCAGGTGACTTAGACACCTTTAAAGATTATGCAGATGAAATCATTAAAGAGGCAAATCAAGATAAACGTATCTCTCATACTTTTACAACATTTGCCATCAACTACCCAATGTATGATATTAAGATAAACAGAGAAAAAGCGAATGCACTCGGAGTAAATATGTCTGACCTTTTTACAACAATGCAGATCTATCTTGGTTCTGTCTATGTCAATGATTTTACAAAATTCGGAAAAGTATTCCGTGTGTTCGTACAAGCTGACAAAGATTACAGAAGTTCAAAAACTGACATTAACAAACTTTTTGTAAAAAATATCAATGGCAAAATGGTGCCACTGAGTGCATTACTTGAAGTAAAAGAGATCATAGGGCCACAAAACCTCTCACACTTCAACATGTACAGAAGTATTCAGATCAATGGATCTGCAGCTCCGGGATACTCTTCAGGAGATGCTATGAAAGCGATGGAAGAGATAGCTGCAAGAGTCCTACCTTCTAACTATGGCTATGAGTGGTCGGGTATGAGTTATCAAGAAAAATTAGCAGGAAACGCACAGATTTATGTTGTTATTTTTGTTACACTTGTTGTATTTTTGGTACTTGCCGCACAGTATGAAAGTTGGATACTTCCATTAATGATTCTGCTCTCTGTACCTATGGTCATCGCCGGTGCAGTCGGAGGACTTTTATGGATGGGAATTCCGCTCAATACTTTTGCACAGGTCGGACTTGTTCTGCTCGTTGCCCTCGCCGCCAAAAATGCCATACTTATTGTTGAATTTGCAAAAGAGCTGCGTGAGAGTGGTAAAAGCATCATAGATTCTGCCATAAGTGCGGGAAAACTCCGTTTTCGTGCCATTATGATGACTATTTTATCATTTTTATTTGGTATCTTTCCTCTTGCGTTTGCAACAGGAGCCGGTGCGATTACACAGCAGTCTATAGGTATTGTTTTGATGTTTGGAATGGTTACTGCAACTTTTATCTCAACACTTATCGTACCGGTACTTTATGTTCTGCTTGAGAGCATGCGTGAAAAATTTGTCAGTGTCGAAGATGAAATTGCAAGAAGGGAGTCTATCTAATGAAAAACAAAAATTTACTACAACTTTTTTTGCTATTTTGCATAAGCTTTAGTCTCAAAGCAGATGAAATATATACTGTAGATGAGTTGATTCTTATAGCCTTAAAAAACTCACCCGAATTAACAATCAGCAAACTCAGTTATGAAGCTTCACAAGAGGAGCATAACATTGCAACTTCTGGTTATCTGCCAAAAATAGATATTCATGCTTCTGCATCCAAAACAGGAGCAAGCAATATCTTATCTGATAATAATAAAATGGTGGATGATACCGTTCTTTTGGGAAATTTATCTCTCAAACAGATAATTTACGATTTTGGCAAAACAGGCTCAACTAGTGATTTTACAAAATACGAATCTCAAAGTTATCTGTTTAAGCAAATTCAAAAAATATCTGACAAAAAACGAGAGGTTAAAGAAGCTTACTACAATGTTTTAAAAGCAAAATCACTCATAAGTGTCCAAGTTGAAAATGTAAAATTAAACGAAGCACAACTTTATCGTTCCAAGCAATATTTTAAAGCTGGTATCCGCACAAAGATAGATATCTCTGATGCAAAAGTTGCTCTTATAAAATCCCAAATAGATTTAAAGAACGCGCAGTATAATTTTAAACAGGCATACTCTGTTTTAGATCAGGTAATAGGCTTTACAAGCACAGATAAAACATATAGTGTTTATTCCACAACGCTGGACCTGAACAACATACATGATTATATTAAAGATTACCCTTTAACTCTTCAAAACTGTATCAAATATGCTTATATAAACAAACCTGAAATTAAAGAGTATCAAACAAATATTCAAAGCACTGCATCCCTTGTAAATGTCAGTTCATCCGAATATTATCCAGAATTTTACTTAGGTGCAGATTATACAAAACAATCATCTGATAAATTTCAATTATTGACACCAAAAGATCAATGGCAGGTTGGAATTAACTTAGACTGGAATATCTATCAAGGTGGTGCTTCCAAATCAAGAGTCCAACAGAGTAAAATACACAAAGAGATTTCAACTTTTGCTCTTAGAGATTTAAAGCTCAAAATCAAACAAAATGTCACCTCTGAGTTTTTAAATGTTTATAGAAAAAAAGATACTCTCGGTCTTTCACAAAGCCTTATGAATGCTTCATCTCAAAAGTTCGAGCAGGCAGCCAAACGATATGAACACGGTTTATCAGACTATATAGAATTGCAGCAAGCAAGACAAGGCTATATAGATGCCAAAGCTTCTCTTGTTATAGACTATTACAACTACTACATTGCAGTAGCAAATTTGGATAATGCTATAGGAAAATAGTCTCTTACTATTTTCCTGCATATTTATAAACTTTTCAATGTAGTATATCTGTTACTTATCTACACTATAAAAACAATCTTAATTAAATTACTTAATAAATTGACATAAGTCAAAGATTTTAGGCATTAACTTGCTATTATTAAGACGTAAATTGACAATTTTAGTTAGTTCAATATTAATCTACATAGGAGATAACATGTCACTTTCAAGAAGAGAATTTCTAAAAAGTTCAGCAGCAGCATCAGCGGCAGCAGCAATTGGTATAAGTGTACCAGCAGAGCTTGAAGCAAATGCAAACGCAGCTGAATCAAAATGGAGATGGGATAAGGCAGCTTGTCGTTTTTGTGGTACCGGTTGTGGGATCATGCTTGCGACTACAGGTGATGGCAAAGATAGAAAAATTGTTGCGGTTAAAGGGGATCCTGCAGCTCCCGTAAATCGTGGTCTTAACTGTATTAAAGGTTACTTTAATGCTAAGATTATGTAT
>CAZCMR010000043.1:0-14176 GCA_964499805.1 uncultured Sulfurimonas sp. | reverse complement strand
CCTTATCAACCTTTCGCTTGAGTCCAAAAAGCGTGTCAGTGATATATTTATGCTTTTGGATGAGCTTTATCTCAAAAAAGAGGAGCTCTCACATCTTAGCTTTTCCAAGAGCTCTACAAAAGAGTTTGAAGATGAGGCGATGGCGGCGCTCAAAGAGATTCAGAGTATTGTGCGAAACTGCAAAGGTGCCTCAAAGACTCTTCTAAACGCAGTGGATGTGGAGAGTTTTGAAGAGCTTAAAGAGAAGACGTGGGTATATAAAGAGAGCTTGGAGTACTGGGTATTTAAGAAGTGTTTTACCCCAGAGATGGATGGCGCTCTTTTTAGAATTCAGAGTGCTGTTAAGGGGTATGCAAAAGCAAAAGAGCAGAACTTCTTCTATGCGCTCAATGAGCTTGTAGATATTTATAAAAAGGCGAAAAAAGCACTCTATATCGATGACAGTGAGCTGAGTTTTTCTGATGTGACTCTACTTGTTTATGAGATACTGCACCGTCTTGATGACAGTGAGTTTCTCTACTTCCGTCTTGATGCGACCATAGAGCATATGCTGCTTGATGAGTTTCAAGATACAAGTATTTTGCAGTATGAGATACTCAAACCGCTTATAGAGGAGATAACGGCTGGTAAGGGTGTCTTTGATGAGGGGAGTTTCTTCTTTGTCGGGGATGTGAAACAGTCTATTTACAGATTTCGCGGCGGTGTATCGGCTCTCTTTGGCGAAGTGGTCAAAGAGAATGGCACGACGGTAAAAAAACTGCTTACAAACTACCGCTCACAAAAAGAGGTCATAGAGTTTGTAAACGCAAGCTTTGTAGATAAGATAAAAGATTACTCCCCACAACTTGTCCGAGAAGATGCACAGGGTGGGTATGTAGAGATACTCAGTAGTGAAGAGCTTTTGGATGATGTGGTAGAGCAGGTGCTGCGTTTGAGAGCTCTTGGAGCGGATGTAAATGACATTGCCATTTTGTGTGCAACAAACGGTGACGGACAGGAGATAAAAAACAGGCTTGAGAGTGAAAATATCGAAGTCGTTACAGAGACAACGACAAAGCTCATCAATCAAAGAAGTGTAAAAGCTGTTTTGGAGTATCTGAAGTATCTCTACTTTCGAGAAGATATCTACAGGTACAACTTTTTTGCTCTTATAGAAGAGGAGTTGGGTGAAATCCGCTATGTGGATTTTAACACTTTGAAACTTCTTGATATTGTTAAAAAATGCATAGACGAGTACCAGCTTTTTAGTGATGATTTTCATCTTGTGCGTTTTCTAAACGCAGTGACGCTCTACAGTGATGTCGAGGCACTTTTATTTGAGTATGAGAGGCTTGATGCTGCTGCTGCTTCATCGGACATCAGCGGAGTTCGTGTACTTACCATTCACAAGTCAAAAGGTTTGGAGTATGAACATGTCATAGTGATGGACAGACTCAAAAAAGCTCCGCCGCCACGTGATACCATCATATACAACTATAACGGCATACAACTGCAAAATATCTTTTTACGCACAAGCAAACGTGAGCTCATCGACCATGACTACGCCTATGCACTTGAAAAAGAGAGGGCGTTGGTACGTGAAGATACGCTCAATGCTTTGTATGTTGCCTTTACCAGAGCGAGAGAAAATCTCATCATTATCCAAAAGCCAAAAGATTCTGCCTTTGAACTGCTTGATTTGAAAGATGCAAAGTTTGGTGTGCTGCAATCTCTTAAAAAAGAGAAAAAAGTTCCAAAAGTTGAGAAACAACTTATCTATGAAAACATTTATTATGGAACACAGAGTGATCTGCTTGCATTAGAGAGTGAAAATGAGGAGAATCTTCAAGCCATAAACTTCGGTCTTGCACTTCACTATACACTGGAGATGATGGAGGCTTTTACAAAAGAAGCTCTGCCAAACGCAGTAGATATGATGCTTAACAAATACGGTTTTGCTCTTGATGAGAGTGAGATCAAAGAGATCCAAAAAAGAGTCACAATGCTTGTAAAGGATGAAAGTTTTCTGCGTTTGACAAAGGGAGAGCTCTTTAAAGAAAAAGCACTGCGTTATAAAAATAATCTGCGCTATCTTGATCTGCTTGTAAAAAATGGTGATGGAAGTTACACGGTCATAGACTACAAAAGTGCAATGAACTTCAGCGACAAACACCTTAAACAGGTACGATACTATGTAAAGGCAGTCAGAGAGATAACAGGTTCAGAAGTGAGAGGGTATATCTGCTATATTTTAGAGGATGAGATTAGAGTAGTTCAGGTTTAGGCTCTGCTATCTCATACCCTTGTACATACTCAACTCCCATTGCTGAAACATAATCATAGACCTCTTTTGAACAAACAAACTCTGCAATGACAGGGATGTTTTTTCTATGTGCATAATCAATTATTGTTTGGGTTACAATTTGCGAGTTTTTATCGGTTGTAATATTTTTAATAAAAGCACCATCAATTTTAATAAAATCTATTGGTAAGTTATTAAGTTGTCCAAAGTTAGAACACTCTGCACCAAAATCATCAATAGCGAGCTTAAAACCTTCTGTATGAAGCTCAATTAACAGGTTTTGTACCTCTTTGTTATTGGAAATACTGTTATTTTCTAAAATTTCAAAAGTAATTCTGGATGGTTCAATATTATATTTTTTGACTATCTGTTTTGTTTTTTGTAAGAAATCAGGATATTTCATATCATATTGGCTGACGTTTACAGTAAAAAAGTAGTTGTTTTGTGAAGCTTTTTTACAGGCTGATTCGAGCATAAGTTGATAGATGTTAAATATCTGTCCGCTGTATATCGCAGCCTTTAAAAAATGAAAAGGAGAATAGATTTCATTTTCAAATTCAAGTCTTACGAGTGTTTCATATTTTATTATTTTACCTGTCTTTAACTCTTTTATTGGCTGAAAATAAGCATATACTCTTTTATCATATAGGGCATCTCTTACCCTTGTACTCCAAACTGAATTAGTATGAATAGTGCGTAAAATATTAAGATCATCAGAATATTTTTTAATACTGTTTTTCCCGGCTAGACGGGCTTCTTTAAGAGCAAACTCCGCTTTTTGAATAATATTTCCACGTTCATCAAGAGCAATACCAATACTGGCAGTAAGACGTGTTTTTATATCTTCAACCGTAAAAACATGTCTGGCGATATCGTCTTTGATACGTAAAATTTGCTGTTCTGTTGTGGCGCCTTCCATTTTCATACACAGTAGAGCAAAAATATCAGCTTGAAGATGAAAGACCTGTGCATGTTTTGAATATTTTTTTTGTAAAAATTTTGCAAAAGCTTGTAGAACCTTGTCCCCAAAAGCAAAACCATTATGATCATTAATGATGCTAAAATCATCTATATTTATGAGGATAAGAGATTTTTCGCCTATAGTATCAAGATTTTCAGAGAGTTTCATCCTGTTTGGTAAGCCTGAGACTTCATTAGTTGTCATCTTTTTATAGATTTCATCTCTTTTAGATTTAATTTCTTTATATTGCTCATACTGTTTAAGAGCAGTTCGGATAATGAGAAAAAATTTATTACTTAGAATCTCTTCTTTTTCTTTATATCCGTTGATATCATAATGGTCAAGTATCTCATCTGCCGGAATTGGAGAGTCTCCACTGTCAATCATAATAATTCTAATATTCGTGTTGTAAAGAATATTTCTTATATATTTTACAAGAGTAAGTCCAGCATCAGGCGTTTCCATAGAAATATCAATAAAAGCGATTGATGTATCTTTGTTGTTTTTGAGGAGTTCTTTTGCCTCTTTTGCATTATGTGCATGGAGTATTTTTACGGGTTTGTTGTGTATTAAAATGTTTTTTAACTCTTTTTTAAGAACATTATGGACTGACAGATCATCATCTACAAGTAGAATCTCCCAATATTTTTCAGACATCATTATTTTTCCAATCACTATTTCTCAACAGAATATCATTTTAATTATTAATTTTATTTTAAAAAATGAAAGGGGGGGGGAAATTTGTAGTTATTACGTACAACTAAAAGTAACGATAGCATAATAGCTTGATATTGTAAGTAAAATTTATTTAGTATGAAATAGTAGGCTGGAACGCTTTTGTACTGATAGTGACTTTTGTACCTACTTTTAGCTGTTTTTGCTCCTCTTTTGAGACAACGATCTCAACAAGCTGTTGCCCTATGGCCACTATGGCGATGTAGATGACATCTACTTTTTTTATCTCCAAAAGCTCCCCTTCAAATGAGAACTTCTGAGAGCCCTGCGTTTTTAGAAGTATCTCTTTTGGTGCACCGTCACGGATGATCTTCCCGTTTTCAAGTTCGATGACGCGAGATGCGAGTTTGTATATCTCACTCGGATCATGGCTTACCATAATGGTCGTTGTGTTGAACTCTTTATGAAGTGTGAGCAGTTCATTTTGCAGTTTGGTGCGCATAGTCGGGTCGAGTGCAGAGAGCGGTTCATCAAGTAGTAAAATCTTTGGACGTTTCATCAAAGCACGGCAGATACTGACACGTTGCTGTTGCCCTCCGCTAAGGCTTTGGGGATAACGATCTTTGAGTGCGTCTAGTTCACTGAGCTCTAAAAGATGAGCGGCAAGTTTTTTGTCGTTGGCAACAAAGAGAAGGTTCTGCTCTATGGTCATATTGTTAAAGAGCGCATAGTCTTGAAAGACAAATCCTATCTCTCTTTTTTGCGGAGGGAGCTTTTTTGTATGCTCAAGCCAGCTTTTGCCTGAGACTTGAATGCTTCCATCCGCATCTTCAAGCCCTGCCAAGATACGAAGCAGAGTTGTTTTTCCACTGCCGCTCTTTCCACTCAGTGCTATAAACTCTCCCTCTTGTATCTCAAACGCAGCCTCTAAATGCATCGCTCCCTCTGCACCCAGTAGTGCTTTTGTCAGTTTGAGTTGTATCATAGTCCGAACCTTCTTGTTGCTTTTGCATTAAAGATGTAGACACCAAGCAGGACAACAAAACTGATGATGAGCATAATAGCGCTGTAGATATGTGCTGCTGTGTAGTCCATCATCTCTACCATGTCATAGATAGCGACCGATGCGACCTTGGTTTGAGAGGGAATACTTCCTCCCACCATCAAAACCACACCAAACTCACCGACTGTATGTGCAAATGTAACGATAAGCGCTGTGAGCAGAGATGGTTTGATATTTGGCAGTGCGACTTTAAAAAGAGTCACAAACTTACTTTTTCCTGCGATATAACTCGCTTCAAGCATATTTTTGTTGAGACTCTCAAAACCGCTTTGCAGGGGTTGGACCATAAAAGGGAGGGAGTAAAAACAGCTCGCGATAACAAGCCCCGTAAAACTAAAGGCGAGTTTCACTCCAAAAATATCTTCAAAAAATCTTCCCAAAGGAGCGTCATAGGAGAATGCCCATAAGATATAAAATCCCAAAACAGAAGGTGGCAAGACTATGGGCAGTGCGGTTACAGCTTCTATGAAAGGTTTTACCTTTGAGTGTGTCTGAGAGAGATACCATGCAAGCGGCAGAGCGAAGAGAAAGAGTATAAACGCAGTGATAGTTGCCAGTTTAAAAGAGATGATAAAAGGGGTAAATGTGATGTTTTGAAGTATCTCAATCATCTAAAATCTCTTGAATGTAGATATCACTTGCACTGATAAGCAACTTCAGACTCTCTCCGACTTTTAACGCAAGCTTCTTCGCTGCGTTTAGCGTGATGATAGCTTCTAAAGTGTGTTGCTCATACAGAAGTGTCACACTGCAAAGCAGCTCTCCTTTGTCGATCTCTGCTACTGCTGCGTTTAGTATGTTCTCACAGCTGAACTCTCCACTAAGGTTTTTGGCAAGTGTAATATTTGTCGGTTTTATTGCAAGTTTTAACCTGCTTCCCTTTTTGAGGGACTCTTTGAGGTCGAGATTCATCATTGTGAGTGTTTCGTTTTGTGTAACACACTCGACAATGTTGAGGTTTTGCAGGTTTTTGATAGTGCTGATTGTTGCAATAATTGTATTCATAGTATGCTAGTTTACAACAAAGCCGTATTTTTTCATAATTGCTGCAGACTCTTTGGTTTGAAAAAAGTCATAAAACTCTTTTGCAAGTTGTGAATGTGCACCATATTTTGTAAGTGCATAGCCCTGTCTGAGTGGCTTATGGAGTTTGGCATCGATAAGATAGTAGCTGTTGTAGGGACTCTTTGCAATTTCTGGAGCGAGTACCAGTGAGAGTGCAATGATTCCAATATCTACAGCTTTCATGTTGATGTAGTTTGCCGTTTGGGAGATATTTTCGCCAAGCACGATTTTATCTTTGATTTTGTTATAGATACCGACACTTTGGAGTGCCTGTTTCGCTTTTTGACCATAGGGTGCGTGTGCAGGGTTGGCTATGGCTATTTTATCTACCCATGGAGCCAAGAAGTTCTCAAAGCCTTTTTTTGCATCAAAGTTCTTGTTCTTGCTCCAGATAGCCAAGCGCCCAACTGCATAGAGTTTTGGTTTGGTGACGACTTTGCCTTTTTTATAGAGCTCTTGCACATAGTCCATATTTGCAGAGAAGTACAAATCATAAGGAGCACCCCGTGCTATCTGCACACGACCTTTTCCTGAAGAGCCGTAAATCATCCTTATGGTTGCGTTTGGATGCTCTTTTTCAAACTGCTCTTTTATGGTGTCAAGTGCAGCTTTTAAATCACTTGCCGCAAAGATGGTAATTTTATCTGCAAACGCAGCAGTAGTTAAAAGAAGTAGTGTAAAGAGTATTTTTGTAAACATTGGTTCTCCAAATTTTAAAATAGATAATTCAGCTCAAAACGTGAGTCTAGGTAGTCTGATACAGGAGAAGAGTCGCCTGTAAAATCTCGCCACCCCAAACGCAGTCGGTATTGTAGCTGCGGCATAGTAGGGATGTTTTGAATGATGCCTGCATAGTAAAAGATACTCTCTGTTTCAGCTTTGCTTTGGTCACCATCAAGATATAAAACAGATGTCTGGATAAAAGGAGTCCTGTAGATGCCTTTATCATTAGCTCCTTTTACAAGTTCTAAACGGTAGCTTTTTACATTTGCACGCCAATTGTACATGCCCATAGAACGGGTATAGCCCGCTGTTGGAAATCCACGCCATGGAGTAACCAGGTCACCTTTGTCAAAAATACCTGTATAGGCAAGGCTGATTTTATAGTCATCAAATTTTGTAACAACTCTTGCGCCAAGCATACCTCCATCCAGAGAGTTTGCATCTTTGTAGCCGCTTAGTCCGATTTTATAGAGCGAAGCACCTCCGATTTTGCCGGCACCGTTGTCAAACTGTTTGATGTAGCGCATACCCGGAGTGATACTGAAACCATTTAATTGAAGTTTGTAATTTGCCTCTGCCATTATTTGAGAGAGAAGCTGTGGTACAAGATAGGAAGAGAAGTTGATTTTAAGATTTTTAATGGAGTTGTTGTCTCCATCGACTATAATTAAAGGTGCATCTGTCGGTTTACCTGCCGCTTTGAGTGCTGAGTATGTCAGACCTCTGTGCATAGCACCGTCATCATTGGCACTCCACATCGAGTACGTGCTCAGATTTGAGTCATCATACATCAAAACAGAGTGGGCATCTGTATGGTCTCGAAGTTTTTGTTTTTGCAGATAGGCAAGTGTAAACCGTGTATCTTTTAGCTCATGTGAGTTGAGAACGGCTCCGTCAAAAGTGTTGGGAATCATCTTTGTGTCATTTGATTTTGTATAAAAGGTCTCGACAAGCTGTCGTCCGACAATGAGTTTTGTCTTTGAGTAGGCGTAGCCGATATTTGCCTGACCTAGAACAGCCATAGATTTTGAACCTGTGCGTATATAGTTGTATCTGCTGAGTGTATCTTTTGCCGGCTTGAGTGCATCTATGGGGTCTAGAGAATCATTGAAAAATGACTGAGAAGCGTAGAGTCCCAGAGTCGTGTCAAAATGTTTGTATGCAGCGCTTTTAAATACAAATGAAGCTCCAAGGGAGCCGACCATCTGAGTATCGTGAGAATTGTCCTCTTTGCTGTAAGCAAAGTAGAAGTTGTTTGAACGCAGGCGACCGTAAATATCACCCTTAGTGAACATATCATGGAAAGAATCAACACTCTTTTGTATGTTGTAGATTATAATTCCGTTGTTTTTGAGCGTGTGAACTTTTTCGTTAGTGGTCTGTGCAAGTAAAAGTGTATTTATAAGTGACGTAAATAAAAGTGTTGATGCGATTTTGGTATGGCTCACCTTGCTGTCCTTGTAACTTGTAATATGCTTTAAATTAGTTTTATTATAGTACAATTTTATTTATTAAATCGCGATAATCAAATACTTAGAAATCACTTAAATTCAGTTAATTATAAGTTTATGCGGCTATACTTTCACAAAATTAAATACTTGAAGGGTTCTTGAATGAAATTTACAAAAATTGCAACTCCTGAACAAATCGATCAAAAATGGGTTTTGATTGATGCTGAGGGTAAAACATTTGGTCGTATGATCACTGAAGTAGCTACTATACTTCGTGGTAAGAACAAAGTTTGCTGGACTCCAAATATTGATTGTGGTGACTATGTAGTTATCATCAACGCTTCTAAGGCTAAATTTAACGGTCTTGGTAAAATAGCAAATAAAGAATATTTTTCACACTCTGGTTACTTCGGTTCAACTAAAAGTGTAAAAATGACTGAGCTTTTAGAGAAAAATCCTGAGAAACTATACAAATTAGCTACTCGTGGTATGCTTCCTAAAACTAAGCTTGGTGCTAAAATGCTTAAAAAATTAAAAATTTATGCAGGTGCTGAACATCCTCACACTGCACAAATTGCTAAATAAGGATTAATTTATGGCAGCAACAAAAATATATGCAACAGGTCGTCGTAAAGCGTCTATAGCAAAAGTATGGTTAACTCCAGGTTCTGGAAAAATTACAATCAATGGTCTTTCACTAGACGCATGGTTAGGTGGACTTGAAGCAAAAAAACTTCGTGTTAAACAACCACTTGTTCTAACAAAACAAGATGCAAATGTTGATATCGTAGCTTCTACTTTAGGTGGTGGTTTTGGTGGTCAGGCAGATGCACTTCGTCACGGTATTTCTCGTGCATTAGTTGCGTTTAACCCTGAACTAAAAGCAATCCTTAAACCTGAAGGTATGATGACTCGTGATTCACGTGTTGTTGAACGTAAAAAACCAGGTAAACGTAAAGCTCGTCGTTCTCGTCAGTTCTCTAAACGTTAATCTTTTTTACTTTTTATCAATGCTTTTGCATTGGTAAAAATCCTCTTTGTAAACTCCCTTTTTTTGTAACTGTTTTTTATTATATAATACTTCCAATATAACCTTTAGGAAACTATTTTATGAAAAAAATCTCACTTGTTCTTGTTGTAATTATACTTGCTGTAATTGCTCTGCTACCGATAGTCGGCAATAAATTTATGCAAAAATATACAGAAGAGAGTCTTACTCGTATCAGTGCACAGGGTGTTAAGCTTGAGAGTATGCATACCAACTCTACCTATTTGAATACGAAAAAACATTTTGAATTTATCATAGAAGATTCGAGTGCTTTGGTAAAGTATATAAATGCTCATACCTCAAATCAGCTTCCTCTTACAACACAACAATCGCTCAATGGAACACGGATAGGTGTAGATTTAAAATACAGTAATCTTCCCTTCGCAAAATCTATAAATGTGGATATTTATCCTATGAGACTCTCAAAAACAATGCAAGATGAATTAAAAACGGAAGATGTCAACTTCTACAACAAATTTACTGCTTTTTTAAAAAACAGAGGTCTGCTCTATCATCTGGAGTATAATCTGATTAACAGCAGATTTAAATCGTATGTGAAGGATATTGATCAAAAATATCATCTGCAAAACGGTTCGCAAGTCAATATTAAACTTATAGGTATCAGGTTTAAAGGAGAGGGTGAACTTAATGCTCCAAAATCACTCTCTACAACAATAAAAAGCATCTACTTCGATGCAAACCAGACAGGTGTCAAGGCGCTTTTATCTCTGCAAAACTTTCGTGCGACAAACAAGTTCGTATCTTTTAGCGACTATGACACAACTGCATCATTTAAAGAGATGCAGTTTCTTATTAAGGGGACGAATGATGATGTCAATATCTCGGTTCATAATTTAAAAACTTCTTCAAACGCAGTACCTAAAGGGGAAAGAGTAAATATGAACTCTAAGAGTACGTTAGGTGAAATGCATTTGAGATCTGTTCCTTTAAGTCTGGATGTTGAAGAGTTGAAAAGTGATGTTCATGTACAGGGTGTCGAAAAAGAGGCTTTAGAAAAGATGAGTGAAATGGTGAGTAAAACAGAAGATATCAATGCTATCTCATATCAACCGGAATTTCAAAGAATTGTAATGCAACTGCTCTCAAAGGGTTTTAGCATTAAGATTCCAAACATCTCTTTAGGGCGTTTGGTAGTAGATAAAACAGAGAACTTTGGCGGAGTAAAAATAGACTTGAACTTAAATATAAAAGAGGATGAAAACCTCTCTGTGAAGATGAAAAAATCACCTCTGCTCTTTTTATCAAATATTTTTCTTGAGACAAATATTGAACTCTCTCAAAAAATGTATGACAAAATAGTACAAACTTCACCGATGGCGCAGACAATTTCATCATATGTTCAAAAAAAGAAAGATAATGTAGTATTTAAGATAGAGTTTAAAGATTCGCAACTCTCAGTGAATGGAAAAAGAGTCCAGTAGAGTATGAAGTTTCTCTTTTTTCTTTCTCTTTTTACTATCTCGTTACTTGCATCAACACTGCATCTTGCAACATCATCAAATCCTGCAAGGCTTAATCCTCTGCTTGCAACGGATTCCTCCTCTTCGGAGATTACTGGCTTTATCTTTAACGGACTTGTAAAGTATGACAAAGATTCCAAAGAGATCATAGGCGATCTGGCAAAGAAGTTTTACTTTAAAGATGATAAGACTTTGGTATTTGAACTGCGTAAAAATGTAAAGTGGCAGGACGGAGAAGCTTTTAGTGCAGCCGATGTGCTCTTTACCTATAAAACACTTATCTCGGACAAGATAGCTTCACCATACTCTTCGGGTTTTCGTTTTGTCAAAGATGTCAAGATAGTTGATAGATATAAAATAGAAGTAGATTATAGGGAGCCTTATTTTAAGGCACTCGAGACATGGATGATGGGAATTTTGCCAAAACATCTGCTAAAGAATGAAAAAAATCTTATGAGCTCGAAGTTTAATACTCATCCTATCGGAACGGGTCCTTACAAGCTAACACAGCTTGAACTCTCCAAAAATATTGAACTCACTGCGTTTGATGAGTGTTTTGAGGGTAGAGCCAAGATAGATAAGATCTCTTTTCATGTCATACCTGACCCGATGACACGGCTTTTGATGCTTAAAAATGCTCAGCTTGACATAGGCAGTATTGAACCGCTTGTGATGCAGAGACAACTGAAAAAAGATTTCTTTGAAAAGTTTAATATTTATGAAAAGATCTCTCTCTCTTACACCTATCTTGGCTTTAATCTCCGCCGTAAAAAGTTTCAAGATCCACGGGTGAGAGAAGCGCTCTCTTTGGCAGTCAATCGTCAAGAGTTGGTAAATATCCTCTTCTTTAAACATGCAAAAGTATGCAGTGGCCCTTTTTTGCCGGGAACAAAAGCATTTAATCCGGATGTGAAAGTCCCTACGCAAAATATCAAAAGAGCAAAAGAGTTGCTAAACGCAGCAGGATATGATGCAAAACATCCATTTGAGTTTGAGATAGTAACTTCAAATGCAAGCTCCATCCGCCCTTATGCGGCAGAGATACTGCAGTATCAGCTGCAAAAAGCAGGTGTGCAGGTGAAGCTGCGTGTAATGGAGTGGCAGGCATTTTTAAATATGGTGGTCTTTCCTCATAAATTTGATGCTGTTCTTTTGGGATGGGGACTATCTCCTACCCCTGACCCGTATCTCTTTTGGCACAGTGAGAGTGATAAAGCAGGTGGATTTAACCTTGTAGGGTATCACAACAAAAAGATAGATAAAATGATAGAAGCATCCCAAAAGATAATAGATGCAGAGAAGCTTGGAAAATTATGGAGAGAGATGTTTGCGATAATAGTGCATGATAATCCTTATCTCTTTTTATACATTCCAAACTCTATCACAGCAGTGAATAAAAAGATAAAACACATAGAGCCAGCACTTGGCGGTATTTGGCATAACTACATAACATGGGAAAAAGATTAATGATAATATTGTTTGATTTGGATGGAACGCTTATAGACTCAACAGAGGCAATTTTGGAGAGTTTTCATAACTCGTTTGATGTGCATGCTTATCCTCATGCTGATGATGAAGATATCAAAGCACTTATCGGGCATCCTCTTGATGTCATGTATAGAGAACTTGGCGTGGACGAGGAGAAGGTTTTTGATTTTGTGGCTACATATAAAGAGCATTACAGAAAAATTTCTACACAAAAGACGATACTTTTAGAGAATGCAAGAGAGGCTATTTATGAAGCGAGCAAGATAGCCACATTGGGAATTGTGACGACAAAAACAGGTAAATACTCACAAATACTGATGGAACATTTTGGAGTGATGGAGTATTTTGACGTACTAATTGGTAGAGAAGATGTTACCCACCCGAAACCGCATGCAGAGCCTATTTTAAAAGCCTTACAAAAGCTTGATACAGAGGCAAAAGATATATGGATGATAGGTGATACAAGCATGGACCTTATATCTGCACAAAATGCCGGTATAAAGGCTATTGGACTGCTAAGCGGCTATGATACAAAAGAGATGTTGCAGAAGTATAGTGATATTATATTGCGTGATTCTTTGGAGGCAATATCATATCTAAGAAGTATAAAAAATTCACACTATTAACATACAACAGCTCCTTAATTATATCATCAAGCTATATTTAAGTGCCAGTTGCCTAAAATACCAACAAATAGACTTGATAGAAAATATTTAAAGTTTCTTGAAAATTGAAGGAGAATTTATGCTAGAAATTAGATGGCATAGCCGTGCGGGTCAAGGTGCTGTTACTGGTGCTAAAGGTTTGGCAGATGTTATTTCAACAACTGGTAAGCATGTTCAAGCATTTGCATTTTATGGATCTGCTAAGCGTGGAGCTGCGATGACTGCATATAACCGTGTTGATGATAAAATCATTATGAACCATGAAAAATATATGGAGCCTGATTATGTTTTTGTAATTGATCCTGCATTAGTATATACTTCAGATGTAACAATTAATGGAAAAGAAGGTACAAAGTATATTATAACAACTCATATGACAACTGATGAGTTGGTTGCTTCTCAACCAAAACTTGAAGGTAAAGAAGTGTATACAGTAGATTGTATCAAAATTGCTCAAGAGACTATTGGACGTGCGATTCCAAATACACCGATGCTTGGTGCATTTATGAAAATATCTGGAATGTATGACATTGAGTTTTTTAAAGAGAGTATGCAGAGAATTCTGAAAAAATTACCTCAAAAAATTGTTGATGCAAATATGATCGCTATCCAGCGTGCATATGACGAAGTGAAATAAGGAGCTGATGATGGCGAACACAGGTTGGGATGAATTTGAAATCGGAGCAATGCTTCGTACTTTTGATGGTGCTATAGATGATATAGCAGGAACACTTCAAGAAGATCGTAACTATTCACAAAACAGCTCTTTTCGTGCTAGCGTAGCTGACTGGAGAATTGAGAAACCGGTTTTTAACAAAGATTATTGTATTGATTGTCAATTTTGTTGGATTTATTGTCCAGATATTTCTATCATTTCAAGAGATAAAAAGATGATTGGTGTAGATATGGATCACTGTAAAGGGTGTGGTATATGTGTTGAGGTTTGTCCTACAAATCCTAAATCATTACTAATGTTCCCTGAAAAAGCAGACGAAGAGACAGAGATAGCTTCTTGGCCTACTAAAGAAGATAAGGAGAAATAGATGGCATTTGATAAAATGGAATTAAGAGATATCGAAGTATGGGATGGAAACTTCGCAGCTGCTCAAGCAATGAGACAGTGTCAGATTGACGTTGTTGCTGCATACCCGATTACACCATCGACTCCTATTGTTGAAGGTTACGCAAAATTTTTAGCTGACAACTATGTTGAAGGCGAGTTTGTAATGGTTGAGTCTGAACATGCTGCAATGTCAGGATGTATCGGTGCTGCTG
>CAZCMR010000042.1:0-14387 GCA_964499805.1 uncultured Sulfurimonas sp. | reverse complement strand
GGAATTTGGAAAATTGTCATATCAATGGTTTATGATTCAATAATCCATCCCCCACCTATAAGTTTTTCGTCATCATAAAAGACAGCTGCTTGCCCTACTGCAACACCAAAAACTCCCTCTTGTAGTTCTATTGTTGCTGTATCATTCTGAATTACTACATGACATTTTACTGATTTAGTTCTATAACGCAGTTTTACTGTTGTATCAAACTCTTTTCTCACATCAAACATATTTAGATTATTTAATTTCACTTTATAACATGCCAAATCTTCTTTTTTTCCCACTACTATTTGATTTTTTTCTGGATTTATTTTAAGTACAAAGTGTGGGTCATGCGCACCATGAACAGTAAAACCTTTGCGTTTACCAATTGTATAGTGCATATAGCCTTTATGTTCGCCTATTACATTGCCCTCTTGATCAACTACTTCTCCTACCTTATCAACTTCCACGTAATCTTTTAATAAATCAGTATAAGTCGTTTCCACAAAACAAATTTCACTTGATTCAGCCTGAGATGAAAATGACTCAAGCCCTTTTATCGAAGCAGCCATCTCTTTAATGTCTGCTTTATGTCTCTCACCAAGTGGAAATTTTAGCCTAGGAAGTATCTCTTTATTTATATAAAAAAGAAAATAGCTTTGATCTTTTGTGTCATCAGTTGCTGCATACAAATAACTTCCATCTGTTTTTATGTAGTGTCCTGTTGCTAAATACTCTGCACCAATCTCATCGGCAAACTTGATCATCTCACCAAATTTCAGATTTCTATTACATAAGGCACATGGATTTGGAGTTTTACCTTCAGCATAGGTATCAATAAAAGGTTGAAATACTTTCGCATTGAAAGTCTCTTGTAAATCTAGAACATGGAGTTTAATACCTACAAAATCAGCGGCCTTCTGAGCACGAGCCTGATGTATCTCATGATATCCGGGTTTTGAATGAAGTTTCATATATAAACCTTCAACTTCATAACCCTCTTTTTTTAAAAGTAATGCTGTAATCGTAGAATCAACTCCCCCACTCATTCCAACCAAAACTTTATTTTTATTTCTCATTCTTTCTTCCTAAATATTAGTAGGTATCTTTCCTACTTAACCTCTTAATTGTTTTAATCTCTCTTTTTTTGTTCCAATTGTAGTTATTTGAATACCAAAGTTTCCATCTACTATCACAACTTCACCTTGAGCTATAACATGATTATCAACTAAAATTTCTAAAGGATCATTTGCCAATTGATTTAATTCTATGACAGAACCTATATCCATGTTAAGTACATCTTTTAAAAGCATTCTCTTTTTACCAATTCTAACGCGTACGGGTAACTTTACATCCATAATCAAGGAGATATTTTTCATCTCTTCTTCTGAAAGTTTAACAGTTTCCCCATCACAATTTCCAGAATTATCACTGTTTGACTCAGCTGTATTTTCCTGATTTGTACTATTGTCAGTTGATGGAAAAAGTACTTGTACCAATTTCTCATCAATAATGAACATCAACATTGAATTCAAGCCAGCTAAACTAAATTTATAAACATACATTTTACTAAATGCTTCTAAACTTACCTCATCATCAGAAATTGATTCGATTGATTCTATACTAAATGATAAAACAGGAAGCTCTTTTTGTCCGGATAAAGAGGTTGATATCGCACCAAATATGTTTGACACTATCTCTTTTGCCGCATCCAAGTCATCCTCATTAATCTCTTCTCGACCACCGGCTTCTTCTCCCATCATCATATCAGAAAGTGATGCAGCCATATTTGGAGGGAAAGCGACCATTATATCTGCGTCTAAATCACCTGTTACTTTTATTTTTGTTAGTACTATTGGAGGAACAATATTGGAGATAATACTTAACTCTTGCTCCTCCTGCAAGGATAGAGTTGGTGCTTCGCCGACAAGAGCTTCTATTGTGCCAATAGTTTCATCTTCAAACAGTTTAATAAAATCACTCATCTATCATATCCTCATCATTATCTAAATCATCTTCATGTATTATATCTTTAACGCCTGAGATTTTCTCATGACGCTGCTTCTCTAAACTTTCCAAAGCACGTTTTACTTCATCTTTTTCTGTCTCAATTATTTCATTGATATTGATTGATTTTCTAAATCTTCGCAGACCAATCTCTCCACGAAACCTGTCTTTGCCATCAACAGAGACAGTTACAATATCATCAGCAGGAGTTGAAAGACGAATAACATCACCAATTTGTAGTTCTAAAATATCATTCAAACTTAAATCAGCCTCTCCTAAATTTGCTTCAACATTTACTTTCGCACCACCAAGCAGAACTTTTAGTTCAGTATTTCTACTTTTTTTAGAGCTTGTTTCATTGAGCATCAAATCTCTTGAAGCAAGTTTTGGCAAAATCGGTTCTAGTGCAATAACAGGATAGCAGATATTCATCATCCCAGAGCTGTGCCCGATAATAATCTCCATAACAACCATAACGACTATCTCATTTTGAGCAACAATCTGAACAACATTCGGACTTGATTCTTTTGACTCGATTGTAGGATAAATTTCCATAACAGGAGCCCAAGCCTCTTTGAGCGTACTCATCATCACTCTTAAAATCGTCTCAAAAAGACTTAGTTCAATATCAGAAAACTCTCTGGTCGCATCAAAAGGTTCTCCCTTTCCACCCAATAACCTATCTAACATCGGAAAAGCAATAGAGGGATTGATTTCAATAATACCACTTCCTTCAAGTGGTTTTACAGAAAAAACATTAAAACTTGTAGGATTTGGCAGACTCATCAAAAATTCACCATAGGTCATCTGGTCAACCGAATGGAGTTGTATTTCGACTATTGAACGCATTATGGAAGATATTTGCGAAGCCAGACTCCGTGCCATCTTGTCATGTACACCGCGAAAAGCACGAAGCTGTTCTTTTGAAACTCTGTTTGGACGCTTAAAGTCATACAGAGTCACCTGACGCTGAGGAAGCAGAGCATCATCACTATTCTCTAGGACGTCTTCACCCTCATCTTCAACAACATCCAACAGTGCATCAATCTCTTCTTGTGAAAGTATATCTGCCATTTTACGCTCCTATACTCTCTCGTATTTTTTGAATAACAGATTTATGAATCTGTGAAATTCTTGATTCTGTAATATCAAGTATATTACTTATCTCTTTGAGTGTCAACTCTTCAAAATAGTAAAGCTGTATTATCATCTGTTCTCTCTCTTTATATCTAGAAAGTACTTTTTTTATGACATTTACCAGTTCTTCTTTCTCAACTGCTGCAAGTGCAGCACCCTCATCACCAACTTGTAGCTGATCATGCAAGGGCATAACAGTATAGATTGAAGAAGCTATTCGTGCATCGTGTATTTTTTCAACACTCTCATCCAGTTTTTGTGCAAGTTCTTCATCACTCGGCTCTTCATCATGCGTAAGCATATGCTCTTCAATAACATAATCAATAGACTTTACAAGTTTACGACTGGCGCGACTCAATATATCCAGACTTCGTAAATAATCAAGCATCGCACCATAAACACGTTTTTTTGCATATCCCCAGAAAGAATCATTTAAACTCTCATCATAACGGCGTGCAAGTTTAATAAGTTCTTCAGTGCCTATAGCAGACAAATCAGAAAAATCAATAGAACTTGGAAGCCTCTCTTTGAGACGGTACGCCATTGCTTTGACGGCAGGAAGGTACTGAATGGCCAGTTCATCCTCTTTATGTTTTAAATCCTGCTCATACGCATTCACGGCAATCATAATTTTTGTCCAGCTATATCTTCACTATTCATTTTTACAGCAGCATCAGTAATCTTACACGCTGAGTCAATAAGTTTTTCCCGTTTGTTTATCTCTTTTACAAAATAGTCTAAATCTTTTTCGTGGATATCTTTAGGAAAACTGTATGATTTTGCCACAATTGTACGGTAATACAGAGCTATAATAATATGAGAAAAAAGGTAGAAAAATATTGTTATCAAAAAAGTATATGTAAGAAGTCCTGCTGCATCCATAGATTTCAAGACACCAAAAATAATACCTACGAAAAATCCCCAGACAGTAAAAAAATATACAAAATTTTCTCCAAGCATCCGCTACCCCACCATTGACCTAAAAATGGTCAATCAATCTTTTAAAGAGACCTGACAGTCCACTCTCGTTTGAAGTCACTAGCACATTACGTTCCAGCTTCGCCGCAATTTTTTTCATAATATTCGCCATATCTTTTGCAGGAGTGGACGAAGGATAGCTTGCACAAAAAAGAGAACGCTGTTTTACAGATGATGAAACTTTACTGTCTTCGTTTATTTTTCCCAGCAATTCCAACTTGAGATTGCCCCCTATATTTGCTTTAGCAACCTTTTTAATCTTCTCAAATACGCCAACAGCCTCTTTCTCGCTCTTTACCTGATTCATAATCACACTCACATCATCTCTTAGTGTAGCGATAGTTTTAATCGTAGCATATGCATCTGTGATAGCAGCAGGATCTGGTACAGTTACAACAATAACATCATCCGCTGCGTTTAGAAACATCTGAATATGCTCACCAATACCTGCTCCCGTATCAATTATCATCACATCAAGCTTATCAAGAACCTGAGCCTCTTGCATAAAACGCTCAAAAAGAGCCATATTTGAATATTTTAAGATTTCATCTCCGCTCTCCCCCGGAATAAGAATCAAATTCCTTGTAATTGGAATAAGAATATCACTTACCTTTGCTTCGCCCTTTAAAACATGCAAAATATTCTTTTTAATTTTAACGTTAAACATAACATCCAGATTTGCAAGCCCGATATCTGCATCAAATATTCCTACGTTAATTCCCTGTTGGGAGAGCATATATGCCAGGTTTGAGCTGATTGTACTTTTTCCGACACCGCCTTTTCCACTTGTTATGGCAATAAAACGTGTCTTTTTTGACTTTTTCTTAGAGTTTGAAGCTACCAGTTCTTCAAGCTTCTCAGCCTGGTGCCCTATCATGCGTTACTCCTGTTAAATCCATGCAGCAGGCACTCAATTAAAAAATCATTACTTGCACATACTAAATCCTCCGGCACTTCCTGTCCAACGGAAAAATAACTTATCGGTTTTTTTGTCTCATATGCAAGTGAAAAAATATTTCCAAAACTCATTGTCTCATCCAATTTGGTAAACATTAAAGTATCTACTCCAAGTGTCTCAAAATTATCATATGTAATTTTTAAGTCTTCGTACTTAATTGAGCTTGGCATTACCAAAACCACATCAACATTATAATCCGTTTTATTTGTATTCAAACACTCATAAATCTTCTCTATTTTTCCTTTATCATAAGGGCTTGAACCCATAGTGTCAATAAGAATATAGTCACAATAACGTAACGATTCAAGTGCATGAGAAAACTCCGGAGGATCCACTACTGTCTCGATACCAAGTTTCATCATCCTTGCATACTGCATCAACTGCTCAACCGCACCAATCCGGTAAGTATCAAGTACGACCAAGCCGACTTTATACTTTTTATCAAGTAGATAGGAGTATCTCGCAGCAAGTTTGGCAATAGAGGTCGTTTTCCCAACTCCTGTTGGACCAACAAGCATAATAACCTTTTTTGCACCTACTTTTAATGGTTGCTCTTTTCTAATTGGCACCATTTTTCGTAAGATAGTTTGAAAATATCGTTTTACAGTTATCGAGTTTTCACGCATTTTCAGAGGCATATGCTCTAAGGTTATCTGCATCAAAGTATCTAAATGTTCTCTGTTCATTCCACTTTGGGAAGCCAGACGATATATCTCAGCAAATTCAGCTGGGATTTGACTCTCAATATCAGGAGATTTTTCATCCCAAAACATATTTTGAATGATTTTTACTTTATCTGTAAGCTTATTAATCTCGTTTTTTATCTCTTTAAGCTCTTTTGGCTCAGCCCCACTGTTGTTTTGTCCCAAAGTTCTATCATAAAGAGGCTCATTGTGTTGTGTAACATCTGAAATTTTAGAGATCTGACGTGCTGCGTTTGAGATATCAAACAAGATATCTTTACTCTCTTTTTCAAGCTCTTTTTTTACAAAAGCAGGTTTTTGCATCTTGTTTTTGTAAGAAACAGGCAAATCATTCTCGTCAATCCCGATAACTATTTCATAGATTGCCTCACGTCCCAAGGCTTTTTTTTGAACCTCTTTTGTCTCTATGAGCATTCCCTCATCACCAATCTCAGCTTTTGCTTTTTTAAGTGCCTCAGAGGGAGTTCTGCCTGTAAATGTAAGTATTTTCATCGATGAAGACCTGCCAATGGGATAAGGACACTCTCTCTTTGCGACCAAGCTGCATGGGGAACAGTCAGCTTCTGTGTTTGTATAACTCTATTGTCAAAAAATATAATATCCAAATCTAATGTCCTTGGTGCATTTGCAAAACTTCTTTTTCTTGCAAATTTCTTCTCTAATCTCATCAAATATGATAAAAAAGCATGCGGCTGCATAGAAGTTTTCAAGAGCAGAATTGAATTAAAAAAATCTTCTTGTTCCGTATATCCAAAAGGAGGATTTTTTAAAATCAACGAACTCTTTATCAGTGAAACTCTTTTATCTCTTTGTATTAAGAAAAAAAGATGTTCAAACCGGCGGCGAACATCACCGATATTCCCGCCAATTCCAACTACAACTTCATATCTATGTGAACTTTTTTGTGAAAAAGAGCTTGGAAAACGCAAACTATGATAAGTTTCTAACTGCTTATTTATGCTGCGTTTGATATACATACTCTGAAAGTTCCCTTTTTATTTTATGCTTGTTGTGCAGCTTGAGCCTCTTGTGCTGCTTTGATTTCATTCATTATTTGTAGCATACCCATCATAGCTAGATGGTAACCAAACGGTCCAAAACCAACAACAGATGAAGTACATACAGGCGCTATCATATTCTCTTTTCTAAACTCTTCACGACGATGAATATTACTGATATGTACTTCGATTGCAGGAAGATTTACGGCAGAAAGTGCATCACGAATAGCGATAGAAGTATGTGTATATGCCGCTGCGTTTATAATAATGCCATCCGCATCACCGTAACACTCTTGGATTTTATCTACTAGTTCACCCTCAAGATTGCTTTGAAAAAACTCTATTTCAGCACCATTTTGCGTTGCCACTTCTTTCATTTGAGCATGAATCTGCTCTAATTTCATTGGACCGTATATATTTTGCTCTCTAACACCAAGCATATTGAGATTTGGACCTTGAATTACTACTATTTTCATTTTGAACCTTTTTAAAATTTTAGAAGATTATTTTATCTAAATATATATTAAAAAAAGTTGCAAGGCTCTAAAAACTTAATATTTTTCCTTCTCAACGAGATTATCACAATCTTTTATCATATCATAAAGATCCAATTCACGTCCAGAGATAGTGCATACCTGTTTTCCTTGAGTATTTACAAAGATAAAACTCTCTGATTCATGATAGTCTTTACACATATATACAGAAAATATCACATACTCTGCATCATCAAGATTGCAGAACTTATCTACGATACTTTGGAATTTCTCTCCCTCTTTATTTAAACTTTTGATCGTTAGAACTTCTTTTTGTAAACTGTTTTTTAACACATCCGACAATTCGGTAAGCTCATTTTCAAGGTTTACAAATTTCACATCATTTTTAATCATCCTCAACCTCACATCTATAAATATTTTTTATCTCTAACTAGTATATAAGAGCTAATATCTTTTTTAGCTTAAGTTCTTAAAATTAAAAAGTGTATAATCCCATACAAAATTATTATATAGAGAACAAGCAATGCAAATTATATCTCCAAATTATATTCTCACACCTGATGTTTTGCTAAAAGATCAAGCCGTTGCGTTTGATACCAGCATACAAAAAATAGCCCCTCTGCAAGAGCTGATAAAAGAGTTTCCAAACGCAGAGGTAACAGAACTAGAAAAAAATTCTCTGCTTATGCCGGGACTTATTAATGCCCATGTTCACATAGAGTTTTCAGCAAATAAAAACCATCTCAGTTATGGTGATTTTCTCAATTGGCTCTACAGTGTCATAGAAAACAGAGAAGAGCTGATAAACGGCTGTGATGTAAACTGTATGGCAGAGGCTATTGATGCTATGCTTGAAAACGGTATCACGACATTTGGAGCAATCAGCTCACACGCTATGGATTTAGAAGCTTGTGCAAACGCAAAACAAAATGTCATCTTTTTTAATGAGCTTATAGGTTCACAAGCAAGTATGGCAGATGCCCTCTTTACGGACTTTCTCTCTCGTTTGGATGCTTCCAAAGCAGTAAAAAGAGAAAATTTTTACCCAGCAGTTGCCATACACTCACCCTACTCGGTGCATCCAATCCTTATCAAAAAAGCACTCCAAATAGTAAAAAATGAGCAACTTAAACTGACTGCACATTTTATGGAGAGTGCGGCAGAAAGAGAGTGGCTTGATTCTAGCAGCGGAGATTTTCAAGAGTTTTTTAAAAACCTTTTAAAACAAGAGAGAAGTGTAAGTGATGCAAAAGAATTTTTAAGCTATTTTGATGGTTATAAAACACTCTTCACACATGGAGTTGAACTCAATGAAGAGGAGCTTGAGAGTATAAAACACAACAACCATACAATCATTCACTGCCCGATTTCAAACAGACTCCTTGGAAACAAAACCCTCGATATAAAAGCACTCAATGATAAAAAAATACGTTGGATTGTTGCTACTGACGGACTCAGTTCAAACTACAGACTTGACCTTTTTGAAGAGATGAAAATCTCACTGTTTATGCATAGCAGTGCACCGCTGCTTAAGTTTGCGCAAGAGCTGATAAAAGGAGTAACCGTAAACGCAGCCAATGCTCTTGGTCTGAACTCCGGAGAGATTGCCGAGGGAAAAAATGCAGATATGCTTGTAATTGATTTACAAAACACGCCAAATAATGAGTTAGCCGTTCATTTGTTACTTCACCGCTATAATATATCAAAAGTTTTTATAAACGGAAAACTTGAAAAAGGAACACTATAGATGGAATTTTTAAAAAAAATCTTCTCTCCCATCACGGGAACAATGAACTACATCCAAAACCACTTCAAAGCAATGCTCTTTTTGCTTATCCTTGTTCTTATCTTTGCGCCTGCAAGTAAAAAAGAGTTTACAGCCTATAACCTCAAAAAAATTACGCTCAGCGGTCCCATTATGGACTCTACTGAAGTTGTACAACAGATAAATGATGCAACAAAAAACAGTACGGTAAAAGGCGTCTTACTCTGTGTTGATTCTCCCGGTGGTGCAGTATCACCCTCTATTGAGATTGCATATGCGATAAAAAGACTCAAAAGTAAGAAACCCGTAGTTGCCTATGCGAAGGGAACAATGGCAAGCGGGAGCTACTACGCAAGTATCTGGGCAGATAAAATCATCGCCAATCCAGGAAGTATGATAGGTAGTATAGGTGTCATTATGCAGGGAGCTGATTTAAGCGGTGTAATGAAAAAAATAGGTATCAAGTCTCAAGTAGTAAAAGCGGGGCTTTATAAGCAGATAGGTACACCTGACCGCCCTTGGAAAAAGTATGAAGTAGCAGAGCTTAACAAAGTGATCCAAGGTACTTATGATATGTTTACCCAAGATGTTGCAAATGCGAGAAAACTCAATATCAAAAAAAGAGATAAATTTGCAAATGCGCATATCTTTACAGCAGCACAAGCACAAAAAGTAGGGCTCGTTGATGCTTTAGGAGTAGAGTATGATGCAAAAAATGCACTTGCAAACCTTGCGCATATAGAGCATCCGGTATGGAACAAAGAGGATAAGTTCGACAAACTTATGAAAAAGCTTGCTGCATCAACTGCAGTAGTCCTAAATACTTACTTTCCCGCTCTTAGCCTACATTAGTTTACAGAACTTTAAAGTTCTGTAACTGTTACAACTTTCTCTATATTTTCAAATATTCTTTGTACTCTATCCTGCCAAAGTGTACCAAAAAGTTTTTTCTCATCCGCATTTGCCTGTGCTGAGAGAATTTTCTGCATCAATGGCATCATTTGAGGGTCTGCAGGAATTGTATTTGGATTATAATCCACATCTACACTTTTACCATTACTGACTCTTGTAAAACGTGCAGAAGAGTTTACATCCGCATTGAAATGCATCAAAGAGTGACGAGCGAACTTTCCGCCTAAACCTTTAAATCCGCTCTTATCAGTTGCACCGGTAATATGTGAAACAACATTCCCTACAACACCGGCAACACCCTCTTCAAGAGCCTCTTTAAACGAGACATCAACATCACCTCGAATAACTCTCTCATTAGGATATAAAACTTTCATAGCTTCGCTTGTTATGATATAAGCACCGGCTACGGTAGGACAGCTGTGTCCCGCTGATTTTACGACATCAACATAACCTATCTCATACTCACCATTTTCAAATGCACCTAAAATAGCTGCAATCGGATCAACTACTTCAACAGTTGGAATTTTGTCAAAAAAACTTGGATAACTCATCTTATTTGTTCCTTTTTTAAAACTTTTGCACTTACAATAAACTCATCACTTTGGGCTTGAAATATATCATCAGGCTCTAAAGAAGACAAATCAATAACTTTGGAATCTTTTACAATCTGTGCAAAGCCTTTTTTATTTTTATACTTTGGATTGTTGGATTCTAGCATCTTTTGCAAATTTAAAAGTTGATGTTGGGCAATATTGATACAGGCCTCTATAGCATGAGGAAACCTCTGTTGTAAATGCAGTAAATCCTGTTCATAGTTCTGCATTCTAAACGCGATAGTATTAGAAAAGCCCTCTTTGAGTTTTATAATCTCCTCTCTTTTTTGCTCAATCTGCTTTTCAACGGAGTGCTGAGCATACAAATTTTTCAGATGTACAAGTTCTTGATTAAGATTATGAATTTTATGTTGGAGCGTTTGTGTTAACTGCACAGAGAGCGAATCCAAAGAGAGATAAAGCTCATTTGTATCAGGCAAGATCATCTCCATTGCTGCACTTGGAGTCGGAGCACGCAGATCTGCCACAAAATCACTGATAACCCAGTCTATCTCATGCCCTACAGCAGAGACGACAGGCGTTTTAGCCTGAAAGATCGCATCAGCGACACTCTCTTCATTAAATGCCCACAGATCCTCGATACTTCCACCACCACGTCCGACGACTATAATATCATAACCCTTTGTATCTGCTATCTTTACTGCGTTTGCAATACTAAACGCAGCACTCTCACCCTGCACTAAAACATCATAGATATCTATCTCTAAAGCACGATACCTTGCATTTGCCACTCGTAACATATCCTGTAGCGCTGCTCCGGTCTCAGAAGTAACAAGTGCAATTCGAGAAGGAAATTTTGGAAGTTGTTTTTTTCTCTCAGGATTGAAGTAACCCTGAGCAGAGAGTTTCTCTTTGAGCTGTTCATACGCCAAAGCCAAAGCACCCTGTCCTGAGGGTTCAACAGAAAAACAGTTGATTTGATACGAACCTCGTGGTTTATAAAGAGTAATTGCCCCATCAACAAGAACCTTCATCCCCTCTTCTAAACGAAATTTGAGTTTTGAGGCATTGCCGCGAAACATTACACAGCTTATGGCAGAATCTCTGTCTTTAAGGGTGAAGTAGATATGTCCGGAGTTATGAAAAGTGATACGTGAGAGCTCACCCTCAACAAAAATACGGGAAAAGCTCTCTTCTAAAAGATGTTTTATCTGTTCGTTAAGTGCCGAAACGGAGAGGGTATGCATATAGGCTTATTTTTTACGTGCAATCATCAAAGTTGAGATATCCATAGAAAAGCTTTGTGTATGAAGGATTTCAAAACCTGCATTCTCAAGCTCTTTTTGCATTCCCTGAATTGTTACAAAATTCTCAATAGAGTCTGGAAGATATGTATAGGCTTCAAGATTTTTTGAGATAGCCCCGCCTACATAGGGAAGAATTTTATGCATATAGATATCACGCAGTTTTTTAAGCACTGTTTTGTTCTCATCTTTCATAAATTCCAAGATGACCACAAGTCCATCTTTTTTCAAGACTCTGTTAAACTCATAAAATGCCTCTTGGCGCTCCATAACATTTCTAATACCATAAGTAATACTTACAATATCTGCACTTGTATCTTGTAGTGGAATTTCTGTTGCTTTGGAAATATGATAATGGAAGTCCGGAAATTTTTTACGGGCTACATCGACCATACCGTTTGACGGGTCAACACCAACAAGCCCACCAATTGAAACACCGGCTTTTTGTGCCTGTTTTTGCCAAAAACCCATCATATCACCGGTACCACAAGCAACATCTACAATTTTATCAATACTATTTTTACCATAATATTCAAATGACAAATCACATGCTTTTTTTCGCCATGAAATATCTACACCCATACTCATAACACGGTTTGCTGTATCATACGTTGGTGCAATATCATCAAACATTGAGACTATTTTTTCTTGTTTTCCTGCTTCTTGTTGGCTCATATTTTACTTCCTTTTCATCCACGCTATTATATCTTCGCTCTCTTTATCCACATTTAAAAATGTAAATTTATCTGCACCAAATTTTATCACATCTTCGCCACCCAAAGACGGAGCAATATAACAGAGATAATAATCAACTATATCACGAGTAAGTGCATACATTTTCTCACTCCCCTCGATCATAATATTTTTATACTCATTAATTTTTTCCAGCTCTTCAGAGATAAACACTTTCCTCCCTGTAACACTAAAGAGAGGAATGCTTTCATCAAACTCTTTAGAACGTGAAAGTATCAAAACATCAGGAGCCTTTCCATTGACTAAGCGTGCATCAAGTGTAGGTCTGTCAGTTCTTACAGTTCCGCCGCCAATAACAAGAAGATCACAAACATCACGCATAGCATGTACATTTTTTCGTGAACTTTGTGAACTTATGATACCACCATCTGTAGTTCCGTTTAAACGCTGTGCCCACTTAAAAAAGACAAATTTTTCACTTAATGTTTTCATAAATGGTAAAAGCAGAGCATCGCATTCATCTTTTAATATCTCACTGTAAACCATACAGTCATTCATTGAAAGGATCATACTGCCGTTCGCTGCTTTTTTATTTGTATCATTACTACCTACATAGACCTCTTTGATACCAAGTTCAGCTATAAGATTCGCACAAGATGGTGTTTTGCCATAATGGGAACATGGCTCGAGTGTTGTGTAGAGTTTGGCATTTTTAAAAATACTGTTATGATTACTTAAAAGGTGTGTATGAATATCTGCAGAATCTTGCAGTGCTAAAATATAGCTGTCATTTGTGAGTTTGTAGTAAGCCTGTTTGAGTGCATTTACTTCGGCATGTGGTTCACCTGCTCTATGATGTGCTTCAACAGAGAGAAGTTCTCCGTGTTCACCGACTACACAACATCCAACGGCAGGATTTGGATAGGTTAGACCTTGATATTTCCAAGCCTCTTGCAAAGCAAGCTGCATGTAAAAATTATGATCTATTACCATTCAAAATATGTTCTTGCTTTTTTAACATCGTTAAAATCAATCTCTATCGTCTCGCCATCTTTTTCTAAAAAGAGTTTGTTTCCTTCGACCTTTAAAAGCTTTGCTTTTATCTTTTCATCACTCAATAGATTGATATTTTCGCCTACCGACTTTTTAAAATGATCTAAAGTAGTCAGTTTTCTCTCTATTCCGGGACTTCCGACTTCAAGTCTGTATTCACCAGAAACAGGAGATGTAACATCTAAAAGAGGAGAGAGAAGATGCGTCAGCTCAACATATTTTTCTAAACTTACACTTTTGCGTTTATCCTCTTCAAACTCAGGAGAGATAACACTTACACGAAAAATAGTTTCATCATTTTCATTAACAACAACAGTATCATAAAGTTCAAGATCTACTGATTTTACAATTGATTCTATATCACTTTGCAGGCTCATTATGCCTCCTCTTTCGGTTCTTTAGATATTTTTTTAAACAACTCTTCTAATGTTTGTGATTTTTTCAACTGCTCATCAAACTCAAAAGCAAGTTTTGGACATCTATACCAACCTTGGTCTTTTAAACAAAAATCTTCAATAATAGGTCTGGCTTTTCGGAGTTGTTTCATGTAAGTACGACGTTCTTCTTCTGTGAAACTACTCGGGTCGATATAGACCTTGGCATCACTTCGACCTCGGGAGCACTTCACTTCAATAATATTAAGTTCATGCAGTCTTGCATCATTAAGTTGAGTAAGTGCTTCTGGAATAAGTTCAGCTAAGAGAGCTTCTGTTCTCTTTAGCTTTATCTGTGCTTCTGTCATTGTTAGAGAGAAACTTTTTGCTCAACTTTTTTGAATGTTTCTATCACATCGCCAACTTGAACATCATCATAGTTAGAGATGATAACACCACACTCATAACCGTTAC
>CAZCMR010000041.1:0-14465 GCA_964499805.1 uncultured Sulfurimonas sp. | reverse complement strand
TTGGGAGTAGCCAGGTTTCGGACTGCGGTTCGATTCCGCACAGCTCCACCATTACTTTAATCACCCAAACTTTCTAACTCTTCTTGAATTCCATTACTAACTTACAAAAGCATAATACAGTTAACTTTTTACAGTTATACTAAAGAAAAGGGAACAGTTATGCAAAAGCAAAAAATCTTAGAAGCATTGCTGCAGCAACTTCAGACCATTATTCATGAAGATAAAAAAAATATATTTTATCTTTTATACTACTCCCTTATTGAAGGCGTATTGCTGATGGTCAGTCCTCTGGCATCTGCATTTATCATAAATAGTGTTTTAGCACATGCAATGATCTCCATTTATACACTCAGTATTATTGTTGTAACCATTTTCTTACTCATTGCGTTTTTACAAGTTATTAAAGAGTATATAATAGAAAAATTTGAACAAAAGATATTTATTAAGAACTCTATAAAAATAGCACAGCTTGCCGTCAAAACAGTTCCTAAAAAAGAGGATATAGACAAATATTTAAACTACTTTTTCGATGTCATTTCCATACAAAAGGTGTTTCCCACTGTTTTACTTAATGGTTCAAGCTTAGTTATTAAACTCATTATCAGTATGTTGCTGTTACTTATTTTCGATTTCTCTTTCTTTTTCTTAGGCATGTTTTTTATTGTATTTTTCATTGTTATTGTATTGTGGCTGGGGAAAAAAGCTCCCATGTATGCTCTTGAACGTTCTAATGCCAAACATGAAGCCATCTATTATCTCCAAGAGATACCTTATCTTCAAGAAGATGCAATTACTATCTTTGCAAAACTCGACAAGCTGCTCAAAAATTTTGTCTATGCCCGTAAAAAAATGTTCGGAGTTATCGTGAAACAGCTCTCTTTAACATTCTTTTTAGAAGGTTTTGTTTTAAGCACATTTTTTATCATTGGAGGCTATTTGGTATTTGAAGGGATTGTCCCTATTGGAGAGTTTGTTGCGGTTGAGATTATCATCATCTCCCTTGTTGCAGCACTCCGTGATTTTATGAAACAGATAGATTATATGTACGATATGATTGAAGGGTTTTCCAAAATAGAAAAGCTGAAAAATGCTTTGGGAGAAGAGCCTCATGTATAAGTTCTCTTCACTGCGTTTAGCTGAACCATCAAAACTGGTCCGTAAATTTGTGCTGATAAGCTTTTTCATCATCATTGTTTTTATAAGCCTGCTTTTTTTACCGTGGCAGCAAACCGTACAGGGAATAGCCAAACTAACAGCACTAAATCCGGCACAAAGAGACTATACAGTTTCTGCTACAATCGATGGATTTCTTGAAAATGTTTTTGTTCATGAAAACCAATTTGTTCAAAAAGGAGAGAAACTTTTTTCCATGGTTGATCTGGATAAACATTATGAACAGCGGATTGAAAATATTAAAATACAAACAGAGATAAAGTATGACAATGAGTTACAAAAGCTTGCATATCTTAAAAAAAATCTAAACAATACACAAGAGATACTTTCAGATGGACTCAAGATATATGAAAGCCAAATAGTACAGCTTAAAAATAAAAAAGAAGCACTTTTACAAAAACAAAAAATGACAAAAAACAAACTTCAAATGCAAGAGAAGAACTTTCAACGATATAAAAATCTTTATCAAAACGGAATCAAATCACAAAGAGAATTCGAAGTACAACAAAATAATTTTTTACAAGCAACATCTCAAAATAAAAACTTAACAGTCCAGATACAGAACTTAAATAAAGAAGTGAAAATAGTGCTTGATAAAAAAAGACAGTTTTTACATAAGATGGAAGTAAAAATAAACACGGTTAAAGCAGAGCAGTTAAATACAAAAAATAGACTCAGTACCCTCAATCAGGTCTTAAATCAAAATCAGACCATGATGTCCCGATATAAAAGTCGTGATATTGTCGCTAAGAGTGATGGCTACGTTGTACGAATCTATCAAAATGACACCAATAAACTGATTAAAAGAGGAGAAACGATACTCTACTTTTCTCCTATGGTAAAACAACAGGCACTCCGTGTAAAAGTTTCAGACTTTCATATGCCGCTAATGAAAAAAGGCTTAAAAGCACGTATTATTTTTTATGGATGGCCGGCCATGCAAATTTCAGGATGGCCAAAGATATCTCATGGAACCTACGGAGGTATCATTCATTCCATAGAGAAAAGCACATATGAAAAAGGTATATACTATGTCATAGTGATCCCAGACCCGGCAGAAGATCCATGGCCAAAAGCACAATATCTTAAAATTGGAACACAGGCATCTGTCTGGATTCGTTTGGATATTGTGCCCGTATGGTATGAAATATGGAGACTTATGGTCGCACAACCTCCAAAAATGCTTACTCCGCAACAAGGAGATTTGGAGAAATGGTAAAGATAGTTTTACTCCTGTTTTGTACTCTTTTGCCATTATATGCAAAAGAGTTCTTTACACAAGAATATATACAAAGATATCTAAATGATGCAAATCCTTACTATTATTCACTCAAGACACATTACTATATCACACAACAAAAAGAGCAGATTTCAAGATCAGCTTTTGATACAAGACTGCAAGCTGTTTACGAAGAGAAATCCTACCCTCTCTCAAGTGCACACTATTCAGAGGCCTCTTTTGTCAAGCCTCTCTACAATGGTATGGAGCTTGGATTACAATACCGAGATGCCCAAGGTGTTCAAGAATATAGTAATATAAAAACAGGTAAAGATGGCGAGATGGCAGTGTCACTAAAACTGCCGGTTATCAGTATTCTTACAAATAGAAGTACAAATGCCGTCAACTATGAACTCTCACAATTACAAACTAAAGTAAGTAATGCAAAGACAGGAGCTGATATAACCCTTTTATACAAAAAAGTTTCAATCAACTATTTTGAGCTTCTCTATTCTCACGAACTTTTTTTACTCACTCAAGAGCTCTTCAATAAAGCAAAAAAACGTTTGCTCTTTATAGAAAAAGAAGTGACCTTAGGCAATAGAGCATCTATAGAGCTCTTAGATGTAAAAAGTCAAGTAATCACTAGAGAACAAAAACTTCTTGAGGCACGAAATATATTTTTACAAAGTAAAAATAATTTTATAAAATACCTCAACCTCACACAAAAAGAGTTTGATGACAAATACCAACTACCAAAAATACAGCCCTTGAAAGAAACTCTTTTCTCGTACCAAAAGTACAGAGATCTCGCAAAACGACAACGCCAAGAGTTCCAGAAAATAGAATACGAGAAAAAAAAGATCAATGAACAGCAAAAAGGTATACTCCTCGAGCAGTATCCTGAATTTGACATCAAACTATTAGGTGTGCATGATATCGCTTATAAAAAAGACGGTTACAAATTGAGTGCAAATTTCAATTTTCCTCTTGAAAGAAATAGCTATAAAGGAAAAAAAGAACTTTTCTCACGAAAAAAACTTCGTTTTAATGCCCTCCAAACGATTCTGATGAATGATATAAATACGGACATCGACAATCTCTTAAACGCAATAAAAATGATGCAGCAAAAGTCTAATTTATCACAGCAGGAGATATATCTTCGCCAACAACTCGAAAATGCTGAAAATATTAAATATAAAGAGGGATTAAGTAATTTAGTGTTTATAAACCAAAGAGAAAGTAGACTACTGGAGAGTCAACAAAAACGACTGCAAGCCTTACTTAAAACACATATTTACTATCTTGAACTTATGTATGTGACAGGTGATTACACAGAGGGATTAAAATGAAAAAAATAGTCATCATTGGTGGTGGATATGCTGGACTTCGAGCAGCTGAAAAACTTGCAAAGGATAAAAGTCTAGCAATAACATTAATCGATAAGCATTATTATCACTATTTACAAACAGAGATGTATGAGTTTGTCTCAGGCAGACGTAATGTATGTGATATCACTTATAATCTCGAAAGCTTTGCAAATCGTTTTACAAATATCACTTTTACACAAAATGAAGCTGTTGATATCGATACTGATCAAAAGCAACTCATCTGCAAAACAAGTAACTATACATATGATACACTGATTATTGCCGTAGGAACAAAGGACTTTATACCAACAGCATTAAGGAAGTATGCTTACCGTGTAAAAGACCTGCGAAGTGCTGCTGCATTAAGAGAACACTTTATGCAGCTATTGTTCTCAAAAGTAACAACGAAAGAGAAAAATATAGATATTGTAATTGGAGGCGCAGGTCAAAGCGGTGTCGAGCTTGCTGCTGACTTTATGAGCTATGCACAAGAGTGCAGTGCTGATGCAGGTGGAGAGTGTAGTGTCCATGTTAAACTGATAGAAGGCGGCAGTATACTCTTACCCGGTGCACCAAAACAGATACAGCAACATACACGAAAACGTCTTCAATCCCTTGGTGTCGAAATAATTTTAAATACCTTTATAACAGATGCAAATAAGGAAACACTGATCTGGAGTAACAAAGAACATAAGTATGATATCTTTGTGTTTGCAGGTGGAATAACACCAACGATTTTTATAAACCATCTTCAACTCGCTAAAACTTCCAATGGATTTTTACAACCGGACAAGATGCTCAAAATATCTGAGGATATTTATGGCATTGGTGATTGTGCATATATTTGTGATGAACATGGTAAACAGCTTGCCCCAACTGCACAAATAGCAGAACAATCGGCTGAACATGTGGCAAAGTCTATCATAAACGGCAACGATACTGCGTTTCATGGAGAAGTTTATGGTATGTTTACGGCCTTAGGAAAACACTATGCAAGCGGACATATTTTTAACAAGATATTTATTCATGGGAAGATAGCATATCTCTTTAAAGCAGCCATCACAAAACTATATGCCTACGGCATTAAAACAAAGCTCAACAGCAGTTATTTCAAACGCAATCCATAAAGAGACAATATATCTCGTTGTATAACAGCTTTTACTTTCAATATGCTATACTCTTTGTAAACAATACAGGCACAATGTATCTTTTGGAAAACGTATTCAATGAAAATCAAAACTATTCTATTTTTCCTCCTAATTACATCTCTTCTTTATTCCAAGAGCATACCTCTGTATTTTCACGGCAACACACATTTTAAAGATAGACAGCTTTATGAGCTTCTAAATCTTTATAAACCATACAGTTATGAGTTTTACAAAGACGAACCAAAGATAAATCCAAAAATAGTACCCTTAGCCATAGAAACACTGCAGGATTTTTATAAATCAAAAGGGTTCTATCATGCAAAAATAGTCTCAAAAAGAGAGAAAAACTCTATCATCATCGACATTTCAGCCAATGCTCCCATTAAGATAAAAACAATTGAGATAAGATCTCTTTTAAACATTAAAGATGATATCGGATTAAAAGTTGGAGAGAGGTTTGATGCGCAAAAGTTCATCGAGAGTAAAAAGAAGATAAAACTACTCTATCAAAATCATGGTTATGCCAATGCTGCGTTTAATACAAAAGCATATCTTGATATAGAAAAAAATAGTGCAGCATTACTTTATGAAGTGACACCCAACAAGATTTGTCGATTTAAAAACATAGATATTAACAGCTCCAAAAGTATTGATAAAAGCATCATAAGCTCACTTCTGTATTTTCAAACAGGGGATATATACTCACTGCAAAACATTGAAAAGAGTTACAAAAATCTTTATGCATATGACGGTATATCACAGGCAATTATAAAAAGTAAAATATATAATCAAGAGGATGTAAATGTTACGGTCAATGTAAAAGAGACGCAAACGCCTATTCGATTTCAAATCGGCCTTGGTGCGAGCAGTGATGAAGGTCTGACTGGTTCATTAGGAGTAAAACATAGAAATTTTTACGGAAATTTGAAGACAATATCTCTAGACACAAGAGTAACACGTATAAAACAGAGTATAAAACTCAACTTTACAATGCCTCTGAAACAAAAAAATATATTTGGTAGTGAACTTGATTTTGAAAATGAAAACTTTTTTGGCTTTAAAGAGAGCCGTGTTTTGGCAAAAACATACTTTTCCCAACGAGATGAATTCAACTGGCTGCAAGAAGCATTCATAATAGACACTTCCCAAAGTTATGATAGTACAGACACATTACTTTTTCCCCAAAAAAGTCTCATTCTTCTCTCACCAAAACTGAGTTGGAAATATGATAAAAGAGATAAGATTTTAAATCCCTCAAAGGGATATTTTGTAGATACACAACTCCAAGGTTCTGTATTAACTAAATTTTCAAACGCAACCTATTACAAAGCAGTGGTAAACGGAGGTTACATCTTAGCGCTAAAACCAAATATTTTAGCAACAAAGATTACAATAGGCTCTTTGCATACTTATGCCGGTGATGTTCCCAATTCATACAGATTTTTTGCAGGAGGGATGAACAGTAACAGAGCTTACGGGTACAGGCTACTAGGCCCTAAAGATGCAAACAACAACCCTACAGGCTTTCATTCTATAATTGAAACGACAATAGAGTACCGATTTCATATTTATGGAAGTTTCAGCGGTGTTGTTTTTAATGACAACAGCTTTATTGGACAGACATATATTCCAAACAATACCATCGCCTACTATGGAGGAGGTTTTGGACTCCGATACCAAACACCTATCGGACCACTTGCAATAGACCTTGGTTTTGATCCAAAAGAGCCCTTTAAACAACATGCACTGCATTTTCATGTGGGAGAACTCTTTTGATAAAATCTACTTACCATTTTTTACATAAAACAACCATTACCCTCATTCTTATTCTCTTTGTGATTACAGTACTACTAACACACAAATACACGCTTGTCTTTTTAGCACAAAATTTTCTAAAAACCAATGATATCGAGTACTCAAAAGTACAAGGAACCCTCTTTGACGGCATTATCTTATATGATGTCAAATACAAAGATATTCTACACGCCAAAAAAATCCAACTTAACTATAAACTGCTCTCATTTATCAAATTTAAACCTATCATCAAGAAGATTCAAACGCAGCAGCTCTACATCAACGTAGATAAGATTCCTCATACAAACAACGAAAACAAGTTTGCACTCATTCCATTTATAATTTTAAAACTCAAGCTCAACAAAAGTAAAATCATCATCGACAAAAAAAAGTACCGTTTTGATCTAGAGATAACAAACTTACTCTACAATAACACCTTCAATACAAATAATCTATCAATTAAACTCAAGTCATATTATGCAAACGCAGCTATTAAAGCAAAAATAGTAGACAACACCATCATAGGGCATTCAGACGATGTTACACTTACAAATGAGGTACACAAGAGATACCTTAACTTTATAAAAGCACTACCTCCCTCTTTGTCTGTCGACTTGAAACTCAATACTGAAGAAATCTCTTTACAAACACACCTTCCAAGTCTACAACTTGCAACTAAAAATGATCTTGGCATTTATGATCAGGATTTAAATATAAAATACGATATAAAGAAAAAGAGCTTCTTTGCACGTAGTGACTATACTCTGGCATATCAAAACTATCTCTCAACCATTCATCAAGAAACTACCTTTAATACAAAAGGTGAGTATAACGCAACACTAAATGTAGCACTGAATAATTTTCCAAAAAGCACTCCATTTGATTGTTTTGATGCCAATATCTCCGGAAATCCCGACTATATACACTTGGATGCCAACAGCTCTGACTTTTTTCTCAATATTAGCTCCAACGATTATAAAAAATATCAAGTTAAAGTAAAAAATGAAAAATTGAAACTCTCATTTCTTGACTCTCTTCCTCCTCGAATAAAAGAGCACAAAATAGCCTTTAATGCTTACTCCTTGGTACATATCTCTCCTTTTTCCATGAACGGTGTTCTACATACAGCAGATGAGTTCGCACATATAAACGCAACTTTCAAATATACACCTCAACAAAAACAGCTAGCAGCACAAATAGAGCCCATTACAAAAACCGACTTCTATAAAAACAATAATTTGCAACTGCTCTCGCCTATTGCATTTAACTATCAAGAAAAAAACAACAACAGCATCATTCGCATTAATGCAAACAGGCTTCAAGCTTTTATCAAAAAAAATGAGAAAAATAAACTCGAGGGGTATGGTAATTTCGCCTCTGCACGCTTTAACCTAAACGGTAATATAAATAAGCAGATGCACATAAATCTAAAGCTCCATACAAGTATTCCTTCTATTAAAGAATTTTTACAAGATACAAATCTAAGTTTGAGTGATGACAAAACGGTATATGACGGCAGAGTAAATATTAATTCAAATATCCATTTCAATGAACATCTCTCTATTAACAGCAATATCAAAGCACCTTTTTTAAGTGCAAAAACAGACTCCCAAAACCGCTATGTCCTCAAAGATGTTCTCTTTAAAACAAGCTACAAAAATAAAAAAATTTATATCTATAACTACAGATTGCATTACAAAGAACAAAAATTTTACTCTAATAAAATTTCATCTATCTATATAGACCATAATATCTCTCTGCATATCGAAAAATTCTATGTCTATGATAAACTCGTTTTACGTGGTACTATTGATCCTTTTGAGAGCCGTATGAAACTTAATTTACACAGTGACAAGTTTAGTTTTCATACACATGACATTGATGTAAAAGCAAAAACAAATATTAATATAAATGTTGAAAACACACAAAAACAGCTTATTGACGGGAATATCACCCTTTTAGAAGGAACTATTTCCTACCAGCCACAACATGATTATGCCATCTCAGACGATGATATCATTATCATTCAAGATATACAAAAACAAAAACGCAACAATCTGTTTCTCAATCTTCACATAGATGCCCTCAAAGCCATTAACTACAAAACAAAAGAGATAAATGTTCAATTTATTCCTCAAATTACTCTTAAAAAAATAGCAGGTGAAAAAGTAAAATTGTATGGAAAAGTGATCATAGTCGACGGCATCATCAACACGCAGGCAAAAGAGTTTACATTTGACAGAAGTGAGTTGATATTTTCAGGAGAGAAGCACCTTAACCCCGAATTAAATATAAAACTCCACTTCCAAACAATTGACTATAAAGATATTATTATTCGCATCAGTAACACTCTCAACTCTCCCATTCTTATCTTTTCATCAAATCCTGCAATGAGTCAAAATGATATTATGTCCTACATTTTGTTCAATGAACCAGCAAATACCCTCTTTGACAACTCAGGCGCGACAAATAAAACATCAATCAACTATCTTCTTCTTGGTACCGGTATAAAAACTATATTCAACCAAACAACCGGTATTCATGTCGATACGCTCAATATATTAAATAATGAAAATGGCACACTGGGATATGAAGTAGGAGCAAGACTCAATAAAAAAATCAGAATAGTGTATAAAAATGATATTACTTCAAGTATGATACTGCAGTATAATTTAGGAAGATCTTTACGAGTTGATGTTGATGTGCATGATACGGGTCAGGGAGTTTACTTTATCTATACAAAAGATTTTAAAGGTTTTTAGATGGTGCTCGATACTGGATTTGAACCAGTGACTCCTACCTTGTCGAGGTAGTACTCTACCACTGAGTTAATCGAGCGATAAATAGAACTGAAATTCTAGCAAAACTTTCTTAAATTAATTTTTTTATTTGATTTTTTTTAAATATTTTTTAATTATCTGTAATATTAAAAAAATTCAGAGGAGTTTACTTTTAATTTAGGTTTATACATTGTATAATTTCACCCTAGAAATGATACATGTCGAAAAAGTATCAATTAATATGTACCAGAAGGTAAAATATGAATGTAACAAAAGAGTTAAACGATTTAGGACTAAAGAGTGTTGGTGAAGTTTATCACAACATTAGCTTCGATGAGCTAAAAGAGCATGAACTCAAAAATGGTGAAGTACATGAAACAAGTAGTGGAGCAGCTACAGTTGATACAGGTATATTCACAGGTCGTAGCCCAAAAGATAAGTACTTTGTAGATCGTGAACCATCTAACAAATATATTGCATGGGGTGATGTCAATCAAAAAATCAGTGAAGAAATTTTTGATGAGTTATTCGAACTTTCTCTCAAGCAGCTCTCAGGCAAAGATCTTTATGTTACAGATGTTTACAGTGGTGCAAGTCCTGCTTCAAAAAAATCTATCCGTTTTATAACAGAGATTGCATGGCAATCTCACTTTGTAAAAAACATGTTCATCCGTCCTACTGCTGAAGAACTAGAAACATTTAAAACAGACTTTACTGTACTAAACGCATGTAAAACAGTAAATGAAAGATGGAAAGAGCACGGTATGAACTCTGAAGTCTTTGTACTTTTTGATGTAGAGAGAAATCTCTGTATTATCGGTGGTACATGGTATGGTGGTGAGTTGAAAAAAGGTATCTTTTCAATGATGAACTACTGGCTCCCACTTGATGGCAAGCTCTCTATGCACTGTTCGGCAAATGTTGGTGAACGTGGTGATACTGCACTTTTCTTTGGTCTAAGCGGAACAGGAAAAACAACGCTCTCTACAGATCCAAAACGTGCTCTTATCGGTGATGATGAGCATGGTTGGGACGATGAAGGTGTATTTAACTTTGAAGGTGGATGTTATGCAAAAGTCATCAATCTTGATGGTGACAATGAACCAGAGATCTTTGGTGCTATCAAAAAAGATGCACTTTTAGAGAATGTTGTAATTGATGAAAACGGTGTTGTAGACTACAGTGATGGTTCAAAAACTGAAAATACTCGTGTTTCCTACCCAATCGAACATATCGCAAACCATAAACCGGACTTAATGGCAGGTCATCCTGAAAATATAATTTTCTTATCTGCCGATGCATTTGGTGTTTTACCTCCGGTATCAAAACTTACAAAAGAGCAGGCAATGTACTACTTCTTAAGTGGATATACTGCAAAAGTTGCAGGAACTGAACGTGGAATCACAGAACCAGTTGCAACATTCTCAGCATGTTTTGGAGAAGCATTTATGACACTTCACCCAACTGTTTATGCAGACCTTCTCGGTAAAAAGATTGATGAACACAATGTAAACGTTTATCTTGTTAACACTGGTTGGACTGGTGGAGCATACGGTGTCGGTAAGCGTATGAGTCTTAAAGATACTCGTGCTTGTATCAATGCTATTTTAGATGGTTCTATAAAAGAGAGTGAATTTGACACAACAAAGACTTTCGGATTACAAGTTCCAAAAACTTTAGGTAATATCAATCCTGACCTACTCAACCCAAGAAATGCATGGGAAGATAAAGAGGCATTTGATAAAGCCAGAGATGACTTGGCTCAGATGTTTATCAATAACTTCAAAAGATACCAAGATGCAGACAGTCAATTTGACTTCTCAACTGCCGGTCCAAAAATAGAAAGCTAAAAGCTTTCTATTTCTTTTTTTTCTTCTTCGTTACTCTCTCCATATAAAACCAAACAGTTCCGCCAATCGTTATAAGAATTACAGGTGCAAGCCATTTATTATCATTTATAAATAATGCAAATTTACTTAAAATCGCACCAAAATAGTAACTACTCAACCCAAATGCCAACGCCCAGATCGCTGCTGCAAAAAGATTTAAAACAGCAAACTTTTTAAAATCATATTTTGTTAAAGCTATGGCAATAGGAACAACTGTTTTTAATCCGTAAATAAATTTTTGAATAAAAATAACCCAGTCACCATTCTTTTTCATCAAGATATGCGCCAAAGCCAACTTTCTTCGATGTTTACGCAGCCCCTCAACCATCATTGTCTTTTGATAGCGGGTAAGCCAAAAAAGTAAAACATCGCCCAGCGCATTTGCACTAAACGCAACAGCTATAGAAAGTGTCAGATCCATCTTCCCCATAAAACTCAGTACACCCGCGGCTACCAAGCCCACAAAACCACCACCAAGTGAATAGATGAACAGTCCTATATATCCATATGTCGCTAAATTACCAAGTGTATCTTCCATAATTATCCTATAATTTTTTAATTTTTGTTATCTCATCACGAAGTCTTGCCGCTTCTTCAAAGTTCAACTCTCTTGCAGCCTCTTTCATCTTCAAAGAGAGCTCTTTTATAATGGCTTTTCTCTCACTCGCAGGAATTTTATCCATCTTTTTATTTTTTTGATAAATGCCTCCGTGATCTTCAAGCTTTAGATTTTCATCCAAAGTTCTTTTAGTCGTTGTTGGAGTTATCCCATGTTTTTTATTATATGCCTCTTGCAGGGCACGTCTGTCGTTTGTTTTATCAATAGCTCTTTGCATAGAGCCTGTCATCTTGTTTGCATATAAAATCACACGACCGTTCTCATTTCTAGCACCGCGCCCGATAGTTTGAATGAGTGCCGTTTCACTCCGTAAAAATCCCTCTTTATCTGCATCCAAAATGGCGACTAAAGAGACTTCAGGAAGATCCAGTCCTTCACGTAATAAGTTGATCCCGATTAGAACATCAAACTCTCCCAAACGCAGTGAACGTATGATCTGATTTCTCTCTATCGTATCGATATCTGAGTGCATATACTGTACTTTTATTCCAAGATCTGCAAGGTACTTGGTAAGTGCTTCAGCCATCTTCTTTGTGAGTACCGTGATAAGAACACGTTCATCTTTTTTTACAATACCTTTGATCTCATCATGTATATCTTCGACTTGATTATCTGAAGGTTTAATCTCAATTATCGGGTCTAGCAGTCCTGTAGGGCGTATGATCTGTTCTGCTTTGACTGCAGACATCTCAAGCTCATACTCTGAAGGAGTAGCAGATACAAAGAGATAATGTGGTGCTTTGTTTATGTACTCATCCGCCTTTAGAGGTCTGTTATCCAGAGCACTTGGCAGACGAAAACCATAATCAACCAACACTTCCTTTCTTGCCCTGTCGCCAGCATACATACCGCGATACTGAGGAAGAGAGACATGGGATTCATCAACGATTACAAGATACTCTTTATGGTTTTGTTCAAAATAATCAAGCAAAGTAAAAGGAGCCTCACCCGGTTTTTTATTCGTTAAAAGTCTGGAGTAGTTCTCCACCCCTTTACACATCCCCGTAGTTTGAAGCATCTCCAGATCAAACTCTACACGCTGTTTAAGACGTTGATACTCTACAAGTTTTCCCTCTTTTTGAAAATATGCCAGTCTCTCATCAAGCTCCTCTTCGATGCGTTTAATAGCAACAGCCATCTTCTCTTGAGATACACTAAACTGTGATGTGGCATAGATAGTTACACTTTTATGCTCTTCTAATTTTTTGTTATCAATGACATCAAAAGTGTATATCGCCTCTATCTCATCGCCAAAAAATTCAACCCGTATCGCTTCTTGCTCAAAATAGGGAGGATATATATCTATGCTCTCACCATTGACACGGATATGTCCAGAGTCAAAATAGCTGTCATTACGAGAATACCCCATCTCTACTAAACGCAGCAACAGTTTTTTTTGAGCTATCTCATCACCAATCTCAAGTACCTGCACCATATTTTGGTACTCTTCAGGATCCCCGAGGCCATAATTTGCAGAAACTGATGCTATAACGATAACATCATCATAAGAGAGTAGATTTGCCGTAGCAGATAAACGCAGTCGCTCCAGTTCATCATTAATAGCACTGTCTTTTTCTATAAACAGATCCTGTCTAGGAATGTAAGCCTCCGGCTGATAGTAGTCATAGTACGAGACAAAATATTCTATATGATTGTTAGGAAAAAACTGACGAAACTCTGAGTACAACTGAGCCGCTAGTGTTTTGTTATGAGTCATGATGATAGTAGGCATCTTAACATTTTCAATAACTCGTGCCATAGTGTGGGTTTTACCGCTACCTGTAACACCCTCTAAGGTTTGGTAACGATTCCCATTAAGTATAGATTTACTAAGAACATCTATTGCTTTAGGCTGATCACCTGCTGGTTGGTAAGGAGATTTTACTATAAAATTTGGTTTCTTTTTCATTGGTGGAATTATAGCAATTTAAAAGGAAATAGCAGAGATATTGAGTATCTTTTTGAAAAGTGGCTGCTGTATGGCTGCCGAGAAAATTATTTGATGTTATAATAATTTTTGAAACAGTATATAAAAGCAAATATGATAAAAGCTGATTTAGTAGAAATTGATATCTTCATCACCTCTGACAAATGCCATCAACTTTTTATACTCTTTAGCTCTTACTGATTTTTTAACTCTTTTGATATGTTTGCTTTCCATGATATGCTCAAATTACTATGTTTTAGTGTCTAGATGGATATTTTCAGTAGTTGTTCTGATAGGTGCAAGGCTTAGGTTTTCAGAAATATTATAGTATTACCTTATTTCGATACTCTTTTGGTGTAACTCCGCTATTATGTTTAAAAAATCTTCCAAACTGTGACGATGAATCAAAATTAAGCTCCAGTGCTATCTGTTTCACTGCTTTATCTGTAGAACTAAGTAAATATTCACTCTCTTGTAAAATACGCTTATGGATAAAAGACAAAGCACTTGCATTTAAATTTTCTTGAATAACCTCACTCAGATAGT
>CAZCMR010000040.1:0-14474 GCA_964499805.1 uncultured Sulfurimonas sp. | reverse complement strand
TTTTAGTTGCGTTTAGCTTTATAGGCTGTAGCTCAAAGAGCGATGAACAAACAGCCAATGTTGAAGCAAAACTTGTAGTAGGCAAAAGCCTTGCTGATCTTAAACTCAATGATCAAAATGAAAAACCGGAGACAATCTCATCTGAGACAAAAATTGTCTTTTTCTCATTTGCAAAACCAACAGGGCATGCTTGTAATGAATTTTTAGAGAAAAAACCTGCTAACTTCTTACAAGAACATAATGCAATCTATATTGCAGATGTAAGCGCTGCTCCTTCACTTATCAAAAAGATGTTTATTCTTCCTGATTTAAAAGATTTGAAATTTCCTATCTTGCTTATCAACAACGACAAACTCTCAGCAGAATACTCCAAAGGGGTAGATACAGAGAAGATCATTGTTGTCACTTTAGATAATGGAACTATCATAAAGATTGATGCTCTTGCTGATACAAAGGCACTTGAAGAACTATTTAACCAAAAGTAGCGAAGCTATGGAGTCAAAGACTCTTTGGGGAGCAATCCCCAGCTCTAAAACTGTTAGTGAAACTAGTTACTCAACTCCAAAAAAGAGCCCATAGTCAATGCACCACTGTAGACGCTGACTCTATTAACAACCTGCTTTGTATCTAAATCCACTTTTATCAGTTCACCCTCTTCTGTCAATGCCATATAAAAGTATCTTCCATCTGCTGAAAAATGGTACTGAGTGTGTGCCTGTATCTGTACTTGTCCCACCTTGCTGTCATCTAACTGGCTGACAACTATATCTGCTATTTTTGTGTCATCTTGTGTATTGACAAGTGTAATAAACTTATCTTTATGGTTAATTACAACTCCTCTATCAGCTTGAGGGCTGACTGCTGTATGACCTGCGCCTTTGCCGGCATCTAATATTTTTGTTATTTTCATAGGGAGTTGTGCATGATCTATAACAAAGATATGTCCCTCTTTTGAACCTGCATACAATTTGGTACTGTTTGGAATTAAATCAAGATGATGACCTCCCATATCTGCCGGAGTTAAATTAGCATATGTCAAATCCAATGTTTCATTGATATCTAAATGTTTTGATGATGAATATACTAATTTTAATACAGCAGGATAGAGACTACTGTTTCCCTCTGCCATCGCATAAAAAATATTTGGATTATCAAATGACGCTTCTATATGATGTACAGGAGATGGAGTATTTATATCATCCATAAGTGTAGTCTCCCACGTCCCATTTACATTTTTCAGCTCATACATATAAAGCTTGCCATGCTCTCTGTCTATAAACGTAAAATGTGACTCATCCAGCCAAAAAGAGTGCCCACACTTATCCGTTAGAGTTACATTCTGATCTCCAACAGTAACTATCAGCTCATCATTATCAGCATCTATAATGGCAGCCATTGGTCTGTCTGTTGCAGCAACATTTACAAGATGTGTCTCTTTTTGTACACTGATACTTCTAGGACAAAAATCCAGTGTGATTGTTTTAGTAATCTCATTTGTTTTTGTATCTATAATGTCCAAAGCATTACTTTTACGATTTGATATATATAGTTTTGCTCCATCTGCACTTTGTGAAGCTATACCTGCCGTATGAGTATCCATATGACCGGTAGGAATACTCTCAAGCAACTCCATCTTATCGACATCTATCACATCCACTGCATTATTAACATTATCGGCAAAATATGCAACTAATCTCGTCTTTGCATCTGACGTAGTGTCATTATTTGTAGAACCACAACCACTTACTATGATTGCAACAACCAACACCACTGCTCTATAGACTATTTTTTGCATATTTTCCTCATTATTTTTAAATAATTTTTAAATTATAACAAAAATAAATAAATATACAAAATAATTAATTTTATTTTAAGGTTTATTATTGTAATTCATCCTAATTCCAAAAGCACTGTATCCCGTTTTGTGCTCTCCACTCGCCTGCAGGCACTCTCAAACGCAGCACCCTCTCCTATCAAGATACATTTGTGTTTGGCTCTTGTTATCGCAGTATATATCAGCTTGGTATTATGCATTATGAAGTGCGTAAAACTCATAGGAATGACTACGATATCATACTCCATCCCCTGCACTTTATGGATAGTAAGCGCATAAGAGAGCATAAGATGGGATTTTAGCTCTTCATACTCATAAACCACGACCACATCCTCATTTGGATAAAAGACAAAGGCCTGCTCTTCTTCTGTATCTATCTTAAAAAGAAGTCCGCTCATACCGTTAAATATTCTTCTCTCACAAGCCTCTTCACCCTCTTTAAATCCTTCAGATGTCCATGAGTTCATATTTTCATTTTTGGTATGTACCACTTTATCCATCAGCCGAAACTCAAGTTCCCCTCTTTTTATGCACTTTTTGGGGTTTGGATTGAAGTACTCCTGTAGGATTTTATTGAGATTTGTCGTACCGAGTGCACCGCCTTTCATAGGAGTAATGACCTGAAAATAGTTGAGATACTCTTTTATCTGTTTATTCTGCAGACGATAGCGGGCTTTTTCTATTGACTCTACCACACGATGGAGCATCTCGGCTATGATATCCTGTGCATTTTTTTCACGCAGCTCTTTTAACTCATCTTGAGAGAGTTGATTTTTAAGTGCATAGTAGTTTGAGATGCTCACCTCAACAAACTCAAAGTCATCATACTTCTGTCGATACTGAGGAATATTTCCCTCTCGTATCTCATTAGCGATAAGCGCTATTGCCTGCTCTTCACTCTGTCTGTATATCTTTGTCAGTTTTACAGTCGGAGCAAGTCCAAGCGTTAAAACATCGCTCAAAACATTTCCGGCACCGATAGGCGGAAGCTGTGCATCATCTCCTACTACAATAACGATCGCTTTTTTGGATATCTTGCTCATCAGCCGTGCGAACAAAGAGGAGTTTATCATCGAGGCTTCATCTATGAGCACTACCGAATAGGGAAACATATCACTCCCCTCATGTTTTACAAGCAGAGACTGAATGGTAGCCGACTCAAAACCTGTTGTATCACTGATGCGCTGTGAAGCGATACCACTGAGGGCACAGGTCATAATCTCTTTTGCATCATACCTTGTGTTGAGCAGTTCAAGAATCGTTTTACTTGTCGTACTCTTTCCCGTTCCCGCATACCCGACCAAGAAAAGCAGGCTCGCACCCTCATTTATCATCTGTACTGCACTGTATTGCTGCTCACCGAGTTTGAGAGAGCTCTCCTTTAAAAAGCCATCAAGATCTTTTACAAATCCACCGCTGTCACGTTTTGCACGTGCTGTAAACTCATCATATAAAAACTTCTCCGCATCATACAATCTCGCAGGAGAGACTCTGTCATTTTTCATCACAACTATGCTTTGTTCAGCCACACGTTCGACCAAAGCAGCCTCATAAAGATTTCTTTTATTGACAAAACCCAACATCTCATCGAGCCCGCTAAAAAGCACCTCTTTTGCTATGCAGCTGTTTCCCTGCGCTTCACAGTAGTTAAGCAGTACATAGTCCATCGCAGAACTTATTCGCTTATCATTTTGGGGCTCTATTCCCATCTTCAGGGCAAGTTCATCTGCCCGTTTAAAGCCTATAGAATTGATATTTGTAAGTATGTAGGGATTCTCTTTTATCTTTGTGCAAGGCTCATCAACATCTTTCATAGCTGTTGCGATTGTGGTTAAAAGCGCGGGTGTCACTTCATAAGGAGTCAAAAACTCACCCAGTCGCCGCATAGAACGAAACTGTTTCCAAGAAGCCTGAATCTTTTTAAGACGTTTCTCTTTTATACCTTTGAACTCAAGCAGTTTTTCGATGTCATTATCCAAAATATTGACAAGCTCTTCAGAACCAAAGTGCTCTATCAGCTCCGCTGCAAGTTTTTTTGTAAAGCCTTTGATAATCTTGTTTAAAAAGAAGAAGAGTTCGTTTTGGTTGACCTTTATAGCTTCAAACTTGAAGGTTTTCCCATATTTTTTATGTTCATGCCACTCACCCTCAAGAGTAATGGCAGAACCTTTGATATTTTTCACATCGCTCTCAAAGTAGCTTCCGCTGATCTTCTCTCCTGTTTTTAAAACAGCAATGAAAAAACCGTCATCACCCTCAAAAAGAATCCTCTCTATCTGGCCTATAAGAGTCAATATCTTACTCTGTTACGATCGCGAAGCTCTGTTTGAGTATCTCTGTATGTGCTTTGATAAATTTGTTCAAATCTGCAAGTTTTAAAGATTTTATCTTTTGTAGCTCTTTTTCTGAATGGTTAAGGTCAAAGCCTTTATAGTAATCCATAAACGTACGGTTAAGTCTTTGACTCATTGTCTCAACACGAAGCGGCTCACTTCCAAGCAAAAACTTTTTCGTCTGCTCCAGCTCATCTGCACTTACACCCTCTTTGACAAATTTTGCTATTACATTTTGAACAGTCTCTTTTGCTTCATCCATCGAGTCGAGTTTTGTCTGTAGATATCCGCTCAAATAAGAGCTTGATTTACTCACATGGACTCTTGCGTATGCTGAGTATGCAAGACCGCGTTTGACACGTATCTCTTCCATAAGTCTGCTTCCAAATCCACCCGTACCGAGGATAAAAGTCGCCACTCTTGCTTTGTAGTAATCCTCATCATTGACAGCCATGTTGTATGGAGAACCAAAATAGATATAGGCCTGTTTTGTATCACGTTTTAAGATAGTTGTCTTGGCTTGGCTACTCGCATCATAGTGTGCCAATGGTTCACTTTTTCCTTTTGGCAGAAGTTTCAGTATCTTTTTGACTCTTTTTTTCACTTCAGCCAAGTCAACATCACCACCTACAACAACGATTGCACGGGAAATTACCAGATGCTCTTTTATAAAATTTTCTACATTAACAAGTGTGATGCTCTTAACACTTTTAGGTGTTCCTGCACTCGGATTTGCCAAAGGCGTACCCGGAAAAAGCAGTTTTTTCAGTTCATTTGAAGCGACATAATCATAATCATTCTCTTTTTTACTCAAAGCACCAAGAGTCATTGTTTTGACTTTAGAGAGTGCTTCATCACTGTAGTTTGGATCTTTTAAAAGTGCACCAAGATACTTCATAGAGTCTGCAAACTCATCTTTAAGCGAGCCTGTCTCAATGACAAAGGTTTCTGTTCCTGTATGTGCAGAGATATGGATAGCACGTGACTCAAGCTTCGTTGCAAAACTATTTGAGCCTAATTTCTTTGTTCCTTCATTAAGGATTTTCGCAGAGAACTTTGCAAGACCTGCTATCTTCGTATCTGTAATACTTCCACTGTTTGTAAAAACTATCTGTGTATTTACAAGAGGGAGTCTTCTGTCCTCTTCAAAGATAAGTGGAACTTTTATTCCATCTATCTCAATACTATCTACTTTTGCTGCCATTAAAATCTGTCCTATTATAAAAAATGTAAAAATTATCTTTTTCATCTATGCAAATATCTCTAAAGTCTCATACGCGGTGTTTCTTACTGCCGGAGTCTCACCCAGATCTTTGATCAAATGCACCATCTCATCTTTTGCCATACTAAACGCAGCACCTGCCGAGCTTACGACATTCTCTTCCATCATAGTACTCCCCAGATCATTTGCACCAAAACGCAGTGCCATTTGACCGATGTAAGGGCCTTGCGTCACCCATGAGCTTTGAATATTCGGCACATTGTCAAGATAGAGACGTGCCACTGCCAAAAGTCTCAGATAACGATTAGATGAAGGTTTCTCCATATCTGGTATCTGTGCTAAAAGTTCTGTATTTTGTCCCTGAAAGCTCCACATGATGAAGGCTCTAAAACCACCTGTCTCATCCTGAAGACGGCGTATCATATCAAAATGCTCTATGATATCCTCATCGCTCTCGACAGTTCCGTACATCATAGTCGCTGTACTCATAATATCAAGCTTATGCGCTTTACGATGAATATCTATCCAAACATCCGAGTCGATCTTCTTAGGTGCAATAATATCACGTACCTTATCTGAGAGTATCTCCGCGCCAGCTCCGGGGATGGAAGCCAGACCTTTTGCTTTGAGACGCTCAAGCACCTCTTCAACGCTTATGCGAGAAACCTTGGCGATAAAATCTATCTCAATGGAACTAAACCCATGAATAGTGATAGTAGGGTATTTTGTATGGATATGTTCCACCAAATCCTCATACCACTCGATCTTGAGTTTTGGATGCACACCGCCTTGAAAGAGTATCTGCGTTCCGCCGATTTCTAAAAGCTCATCGATCTTTGCGTCTATCTCATCAAAAGTGAGCACATAGGCATCAGCATCTTTTTCATGTCTGTAAAAAGCACAAAATTTACAATCGACCCAACAGATGTTGGTATAGTTGATATTTCTGTCAATTACAAAGGTTGTAATTCCTTTTGGATGCAGCTCACGTTTGCGTGCTGTCGCCATTTTTCCCAATTCTTTTAAGTCTGCATTTTTGATTAAATCTAATGCTTCTTCTTTTGTTAATCTCTTTTGCATTGTCCCGCTTTATCTGTAATCTTATTGAGTGCATTGTTTACTTTGGTAATTTTTTTCGCTGCGTTTAGAAGGTGATGATTTGCCAGCCAAGAGCCGTCTCTATATGCCATCTTCACTTTGCCGTCACTGTCACGAAAAACTAAAATACGCAGTGGCAGATCGAGCCCGACCGTCATATCCTGCTGCATTAGAGCCGTTCCCAGTTTTGCATTGCCAAATATCACCATCTTTGCTGCGTTTAGTTTCATTCCGACCGCGTTTGCATTACCGCTGTGGTTGATAACAGCAAATACATGCAGCCCATTTTTTGAAACTATATTTTTTATCTTTTGAACTGTTGCATCTACACTACAGTGACTCTCTTTTACAATAATATCATTTGCAAATAGGGAGAGAGTAAACGCAGTGAGCAGTAAGAATTTTTTCACTATTTCCATCCTCTGTTTCTTGAACTTATCGATTTCTTTTTAATGACTCGTTTGTAAAATATGTACATTATAAGCATTCCAAAGAAAATACCACCTAAAACCTGAACCCATGCAGCAAGATTTAAGAGTTTATTTAAAATACTCATATGCTCTTTTTTATCTATCTTGATGTTTGCCATCTCGGCAATATGTGTCATTGCTGAGACTGCAAGGTTCCCTTTTGGTATATCTTGATGACAGGCGATACATGTACCGATTCTGTCTGTTTTGGATATCTGCTCTTTTGAGAGCGGCCCTGAGAGTTTCCAGTGATGCCCTACCGTTTGCAGCTGTGTTCCGTTGGCATCCAAAAATTTCGAATAATCAAAATGCAGGTTCGGTATGGCAGGAATCTGCTCATCTATTATTGTCGGCATGATTTTTCCATCAGCGCTCATAATATCTACTATGGTATCAACAGAGGGATCAGCAGTTGTCTGAGAGCCCGTAATTCCATACCCCAAGGCTTTTTGCATAGAGTGACAACTCTCACAGCTTCGTGGCTCTTTTTGAATGGTATGCGGCTGGATCGGTGCCATATCTATGGCATTTTGTCCTTCTGCTCCGGCACCTTCTACATTTGGAATTTTATATATGTGATTTTGAAGCAGTGCTTTGCCATCTTTGCCTATGACAGTAATTGTCGTTTGACATCCCGGAATTGTAGGGCTGATTCGTCCTTCACCATTTTGCGAAAGAGCCGGATCTTCCCAGCGCAGAAAGCTTCTTGTTTCTGTTACTTTACCGTCAACAAGGTACTTTTTAAGCTCTTTTCTCATAGTCCCCGTCCTGCCGTGCAGATCATGGTCGTGTGAGGCCATTAAAAAATCTTTGTTCTGTTTTCCACCGCTATAATCGATCTTAACATGACAGCCATAACACTGTGGAGCCCATGTTGCATGGCAGGTATAACACTCCATCTTGTCATTATGCGCTCTGATTTTGTCCATAGCAAGAAGACCGACCTTAGAGAGCTTTTCCTCTTTTTTAAGCAGTTTAAGAGGTTTAAGAACAACATCTTTTCCGCTTGCCAGATGCATGATGACCTCATTGCCCTTTTTTGTTGCATGTATCAGAGGATTTCCACGAGCTGAGAGCAGGTATCCATCATCAGCTGCGTTTACACTGCCGTCTTTGAGATACTCTGCCATGGTCTTTGTCACACCACGCGCTTTACCTGTTTTTGGCTGTGTAGCAAACTCATCACTGTAACCAAGAGGAAGTTCCCACGGATATCTTCTTGTCGTTCCATGACAGTCTTGACACTCTATCTCAACTGCTCCTGCGTTTGCACCGCTCAAAAATCCGTCTCCGTGCATATCGTTTGACGTATGACAATCCTGACAGAGCATCCCTTTTTTAAAGTGGACATCTCCCTGCATATGAATATATCTTTTTGTATGGAGTTTTGGCTGAGGATTTCCTTTGTCATCAAAAGTTGCATTGTATGCAGTCTCCATAAGTCCCTGATAAGAGACACCGATACGTTTTCCACGGTTATGGCAGGTTGAGCATGTCTCAACAGGAATACCAGAATACTCTTTTCCGTGTAAAGTGATTTTCGTATCACGAGATGATTGGATCTGATGTACGAGAAGATGACCTTTTTCTTTGTGGTTTATGCTTTTATCAGCACCCTCGTAGTAGCCCTCATTTGAGTAGGGAATATGACAAGATGCACACCCTATTCCTCTAAAGTCACCTCGTTTTTGACGCCCTTTAGAACCGGTATGACAACGCAGACACTCCTGACGAAGATAGGTGTAAACTGCCAGTGACGGATCTTTTTCTACCTCTTCGGCTGTCGGTGCGGCTGGAAGTTCTTTCATTTTTGCAGGGAAGGCCTGCGGCTCCATCTTTGAGAGTTCTTGCATATATGCCTGATACTTCTTTGTACCAAGCCTTGCATGAGGATCTTTCGGGTTTTTTGTAACATAGTTACCTATTGAGTGTTGGTATCCCTCTTTTCCTCCAAAGCTCCAGAGTGCACCCTGTATCTTGCCCTGCTCTGTCATCATAAGAGAGTTCATCTGCGCAGCAACCTGCTCTTTGTGACACATTCCGCAGGTATTTTGATTTATCCATGTACTGCCTGGAGCAGGATAAAAATCTTTTGGACCTTCATGAGTTAAAAAGTACTTTACCGTCCCTTTATGGGCTTTGCTTTTCTTTTTACTGTTTGGATTTCCACCATGACAAACGATACAGTCATTGCCTTTATATCCTGCTTTATCTGCCTTTTTCAAGATGGCTTTCATCATGCCCGAGCTTTCACTTCGGATATGTTCAATCCCGCCATGGCACTCTATACAGCTGTTTTTAGCATAAAGTGCGACGGAAAGAACAAAAAGTAAAAAGAGAAGTTTTTTCATACAGTTTACTTTTTGTCTTTGGCTATAGCGTCTAAAACACCGTTAATGAACTTAGGAGACTGTTCTGTTCCAAAAGCTTTAGTAATCTCTACTGCTTCATTGATAACAACAGCAGAATCAAGATCACTAAAGAGTATCTCATACCCTGCCAAACGCAGCGTTGCTCTCTCTATCGCACCCAAACGCTCAAAATCCCAATCTTTAAGATGAGTGATGATCGCTTTATCAACATCTTCAAGATGCTCCATTACACCTTCATAAAGCGTAAGTGCAAAATCTTTTTGCTTGTTACGGATCTTCTTCTCTTCAAGAATCTCACTTGAGTGCTCTGATGTGTTTCCATTTCCAAGATCATATGCGTACAGAAGGCTTACAACCGCCATACGTGCTTGTTGACGAGTAGCCATTACAGTGCCTCGTATAGATCTAACATCTCGATGACAACGCCCATCGCTTCAAAACCTTTGTTACCGGCTTTTGTTCCTGCACGCTCTATCGCCTGCTCGATTGTGTCTGTTGTCAAAAGTCCAAACGCAACAGGTTTTTGGTACTTCAAACTCATGCTTGCGATTCCCTTTGTAGCTTCAGCCGAAACATAGTCAAAGTGAGGAGTCGAGCCACGAATAACTGCACCTAATGCGCAGATAGCATCATATTTGCCACTTGCTAAGAGCTGGTCTACTATCATCGGAAGCTCAAATGCACCCGGCACTAGAACATGCGTCAAGTCATCTGCATCTCCACCATGACGATCAAATGCATCTTTTGCACCCTCTACCAATCTATCTACGATAAAGTGATTCCATCTTGTACTTACAATGGCGATTTTCTTGCCATTGACTACTTTTAATTTGCCTTCTATTACGTTCATTACTTTCCTTTTTATTTAATTTCTTGAATTTTTTTGATTTTTGTTATGAGTCTTTCGAGTTCATCTAATTTTATCATATTTGGACCATCTGAGAGTGCGATACTTGGATCAAAATGTGTCTCAAAAAAGAAACCATCCACGCCAACAGCTGCCGCTGCACTCGCCAGATACTTCACCATTGAACTGTCTCCACCTGTTTTACCGTTCTCGGCAGTAGGACGCTGTACAGAGTGTGTCGCATCAAAGATAACCGGTGCAAATCCTCGCATAAGTACCAAGTTGCGCATATCGACAACCAAGTTTCCGTATCCAAAAGTATTACCACGCTCACAGAGATAGACACCGTGTTTTTGAGAATTTTCATACGTTGCCTCGTTGCATCCACGGGTTTGAAGCACTTTTAAGAGTGGATACTGCATTGCGTTTGCATCCAAAAACTGCCCTTTTTTAATGTTAATCTCACACTCTGTCTTTGCACACGCTACCAAAAGGTCAGTTTGACGGCATAAAAAAGCTGGAATCTGAAGCATATCGACCACTTCGGCAACTGGAGGGACTTGAATAGATTCATGCACATCTGTTACTATTTTATATCCAAAATCATCTTTTACTTTTTGTAGTATTCTCAGACCCTCTTCCATTCCAAGCCCGCGAAAACTCTCCAGAGATGTTCTGTTTGCTTTGTCAAAACTCGCTTTGAAGTAAAAGTCTATCGTATCATCATTGTTATATTGCTCTAGTTCTTTCGCAATTTTAAAGATGTTCTCTTCACTCTCTATAACACAGGGTCCTGCTAAAAGTTTCATATTCATTACCTAGTTTATTTAATTTATAAATTTGATTGTATTATAGCTAAACGCGTTTAATTCCTACTTATCACGGGCAACCATAATCCCCGCAAATACAATTAAAATTATACCAAAAGAGCTTGATAGCGAGGGCAGCGCATCTCCAAGCATCAAGCCAACCAAAATAGAAAAGAGAATGTTCGTATAACTGACCGCTCCGACTATGCCGGCTTTTGTCTCACCATAGGCTTTTGTCATCAAGATCTGAGAGAGTGTTGCGAACACTCCCATAGCTATGACATAGAACCATACCACACCTTCAGGCATGACAAACCTGCCCAGAGCAAAATCAAGTTCCGGTGCATGGATATAAGGCGAGACGACAAAAAGCAACAATGGTCCAATAGTTCCAACACCCATAAAAGAGAGGACAATCGCTCGTGTGTCGTAGTAAGTTTTAAGCTCTCTTACAGAAGTATAGGCCAAAGCCGCTCCAACTCCTGAAAATATCCCCAGCCAGTCATACTTGGAAAACCCGAAGCCGCTCGGCTGTGTGATAAAAACAATACCGATAAAACCTACAAATACTGCCATCCATGCTTTAGCACTCAACTTTTCACTCAAAAAGAGCCAGGCAAATATGGCTGTAAATATAGGCGATGTCTTGGAGTATGTCATCGCATCACCAAGTGAGATATGGGCTATGTTGTAAAAGAATGCAAGCAGTGCGACAAAGCCCATAAAACCACGAAAAAAGAGTAAAAAAGGTTTTCCACCTTTGTGTTGCATCGGTTTTTTCAGCACAGCAATTCCTACAAGAAAAACACCTGCGATATTTCTAAAAAAAACAACCTCCAAAGAGCTCATATGTTCAGAAGCAAGTTTGGCGAATGCCCCCATTATGGCAAAGGTAAAGCTTGCAATAAGCATATACTTTACACCCTTGTTTAAGTTTTTAATTTTATTCATCAAATAAGACTCATCTATCTATAAAAACTGCCGTTTACCTGAGTTTTTTGGATGAGATAACAGCGGAATTTATTAAAGAGTTCGCTATCCACTTCCTGATATTTTGTCCAAAATTCATCAAGTGTGATACCTTTGGATGTAAGCCCCTCTATGTCATAAAAACTTCTGCCTGTGCAGAGTGTCGGTGTGTTATGATAGAGTGAGGAGATACCCACTGTGGAGTTTATCGTAATGGTTCCTATGGCATTTTTAAGCAGTGTCGGCAAATGCACATCATATACAACTCTCACCTTCTCATAGACTCCTAATTTACGAGCTTTTTCCAGGATAAAACTCGCATAGTTTTTTTTTCCTCTATCCATTGGGTGATGCTTGATGACAAGGTAAGTCCCTTGTGGTGCATTTTTAGCAAAAGAGTGTATCACCTCCTCGATAAACTCCTCAATATTGTTGTAGTCAGAGTGATGCAGTATCTGAAAGTCTTCATAGGTTTGCAGCGCTACAAAGTAGTACTTTTTATAGTACTGCGTTTGGTAGAGATATGCAGTGTCTCTCTCTAAGAGTTTGTATTTGTACTTGCGTAAAAAGTTTCTTACACCGTAAAATGCTTCTAAAATAGCAGAAAAAGTACGATGGTGCTGGTAGTGTGGATACTTAAAAAAGAGCAGATTTGCTACTATGTAGTACGCAACGGCCTGCAGTGCCATCTCTTTGTAGGTATTTCCTATGTGTACAATATTTTTACTGTTACACTCCATTTGGTCATGATACTCCAAGGCATCATAAAAACTGCGCTCCCTAGGGAGTGATGAGTTGTCATTTACACCGTTCTCTTCAAGGGTAATAAAGTCAGGACGTACATACCCCTCTTCAAAAACAAAAACCTGTACACCATTTTTTTTTGCAACTTTTATCGCTTTACTTTGATAGAACCTGCAATCTCCAAAAACAAAAATCATATCTATAGAGTGCTGCTCATAAAACTGTGTGATAAAAATTTTCCACTCTTCTATACGCCCTTTAAAAGGGGTAAAGTGGTTTGCATCTGCAAAAAACTCATCTCCTGCGTTTAGACCTATGCGAAAAGTTTTTGCACCAAGAGTCATAAACTTCTGATCTAGGGTATTAAAAAATTTTCCCATAGGACCCTGCAGGAGAAGAATATTTTTACCCTTTACATCACCGACGATATCTAATATTTGCAATTTCAGCCTACCAAAGAGAGTAATTTTTGCGATATTCTACTAAAATAACTATAAACTTTTGATTTACTTCTAAGAAAAAAGGAGGCTGCAAGTGCATCTTTTTGCTCCTTTAATTCCGCTATGACTGTTTCTGCTTCACACAGCTCTTTTGTTTTTGGACTGATATAGCGAGGATAGAGCAGATAGGTCGCTGCGATAAGCTCCTCTAGTTTGAGCTTTTTTTTACGTCTTTGACACTTTTGGGTATCTGTTGTAAGTCCCCATCCTGCATAAAACGGCATGCCGTAAGTGTAAACATTTTTTCCGTACAAAAGCCCCTCAAACCCTGTCAAAGAGGTCATAGTATGTACCTCATCCACTGCGTTTAACACATCAGAGATAGAGACTTCCGTAATAACTTCATCACAATAGTTCAGTGCCGTCTGCTCCTCTACATTGCCGACACGGTTTCCACTTAAGACATCAGGATGTGGCTTAAACACAAGGTAGTGCTTGGGATGGTTTTTACGCACCTCTTGTAAAAGTTGCAGATTTGTCATTCCATCTGCTCCAAAACGGATGGAAGCATCATCCTCCACCTGACCTATGACTACAGCAGTCGTTTGGTTTTTTGGGAACTGAAGCTCTCTTGTCACATCAGCATTGTATTTTGAGATCTTATTTTTTACTATCTGTTCTTGGAGTTTTTTTGCACGTTGGAGAAGTTTCTCATCACGATGAAAATCATAAAAATTCAGATAATGTTCCAAGTCACTCTCTTGTGTCGGATCGAAGTAAATACCCCGTCTGTCTATCACCTGAGAGTAAGGCTGTGTCAGATCAGAACCAAGCCCGACTGAGCGGATAAAACCATCTTCTACACGAAAAATCTTAATGCCGTTTTGCATCGCAAACTCTTCTACTTCCGGAAAACTCTTACGTCCCCAAAAGTAGATATGTGCCCCTGCGTTTAGCCCTTTTTTAAGTGCGAGTTTGAGATGAGTCGAGAAAAGAGGGTTGATAAAGTGCATATCTGATGGATGGTATTCATGAAAAAAGGGACGGATAAAACCATGCTTCCATCTTGAGAATCCGAAAAAGTATGCTTTTGTTAATTGAGTGCTATGTTTGATTTGAGTATCTCTCCATATAAGCTAGTGTGTTTTTGTGGGGACATTATATTTCGTGGGAACAGAGTCTCATCTTTTTCCCTTGTTCTAAAGCGACTTGCCATCATGAAAGTATTATATCAAATTCTTCTTTTAGCTACTATCTCTTGCATCACCTCAAATATATCACAATCTCTCTTCTTGTAAATAATATATACGCTGTTTCAGACTAAGAAACAAAACAC